>JAKSBY010000235.1 GCA_022360855.1 Sphingomonadales bacterium
CGATCCTGGAGCTTTGCGGCGGCGAGGCGAGCGAGCTCGTGATCGCCGGGGCGCCGCCCATCGAAGAACGCAGCATCGCCTTCGATTCAAGCCGGGTGGCGAGCCTGGCCGGCGTCGATGTGCCGCCCGACGCCTGCGCCGAAATCCTCACCAGCCTCGGATTCGAAGTATCTGCGCCGAAGGGCGCCGAGATGGCCGTCGCCGTCCCGAGCTGGCGCCGGGACGTCGCCGGCCCGGCGGACCTCGTTGAAGAGGTCGCCCGGATTTACGGCTACGACCGTATCGAGGCGGTGAACCTGCCGCGCGACGATGCCGTCGCGAAGCCGACCCTGACCGCGCTGCAGCGCCGCGCGCAGGCAGTGCGCCGGCGGCTGGCGGCGGCAGGGCTGCACGAGGTGGTGACCTATTCTTTCATGACGAAGGAGACGGCGTCTCTCTTCGGCGGCGGTGCCGATGCGCTGGCGCTGCAGAACCCGATCTCGTCGGAGCTGGACGCCATGCGGCCGTCGATCCTGCCCAATCTGGCGGCGGCCGCGCATAAGAACGCCAATCGCGGCTTCAAGGCAATCGCGCTGTTCGAGATCGGCCCGCAATATGCCGACGATACGCCCGCGGGCCAGTCCCTGGCCGCAGCCGGCCTCAGGCTCGGCTCAACCGGCCGGCGTCACTGGCAGGGCGGGGCGGATCCGGTTTCCGCCTACGACGCCAAGGCCGATGCCCTGGCCGCGCTCGCAGCCGTCGGCGCGCCGGTCGACAAGCTCCAGGTCACCGAAGACGCGCCGGACTGGTATCACCCCGGCCGCTCGGCGGTGCTGCGGCTCGGACCCAAGAACCCGCTCGCCCGGTTCGGCGAATTGCATCCGCGCGTCCTGACGGCGCTCGATCTCAAGGGCCCGGCCGTGGGTTTCGAAGTCTTCCTTGAGAACGTTCCCGCCCCGCGCCGTCGGGAGATCGCCCGGGCCGCATTCGCCGCATCCGATCTGCCGGCCGTCGACCGCGACTTCGCCTTTGTCGTCAGCCGCGATATACGCGCCGGCGATCTGCTGCGCGCCGTTGCCGGCGCCGATAAGGTGCATATCACCGACGTTACGCTGTTCGACGTCTATGCCGGCGACGGGTTGGCGGACGACGAAAAATCGCTCGCGATCTCGGTCCGCCTGGCGCCGAAAGACAAGACCTTCCTGGACGAGGAGATCGAGGCCATCGGCAGGAAGATCGTGGCGGCGGCGGAGAAGGCGACGGGGGCGCGGCTGCGCGGCTGATCCGGGCCTTTCGGCGGGCCCCGGCGCGCGGCCTTTACACTTTATTTCCTATTCTTCGCCAGAGTCTGCCGGATGTGGGGGTGGTTGACCGGTGACGCCGTCCCGACCACCGCCGAACGAGGCCGGGTAATATGGAATCGAGTGAACGTCGCCGCGCCAAGCGCCTGGTCGTCTCGCGCCAGTGCAAGGTCGGCATTGGGGGGGAATTTCTGCAGGCCGGACTGGCCGATCTTTCGGAGATCGGCGCCCGTCTCATCATCGGCAAACAGCCGGAGATCGGCACCGAGGTCGAGTTGCAGCTCGATCCCGTCGGCTCGCTTTCGGGCCATGTGGTGCGCCACACCGAGGACGGCATCGCGCTCTATTTTGACACCACGACGACCATGGCAGCGGCGTTTCTGCGCAATACCGAGCTGGTTGGTTAGATCCGGGAGAGCGCCGAGGCCGACGCCGAGCAAACAGAATATGGGGGAAGGGGGATCGCAAGAATCCGCCACCAAAGCGACAAAATGATGGGTGCCAATCCAAGATTAACACTGAAGACGCGGCTGAAGGCCTGGTGGGAGGGATACGATCCCGAAGACCTCGGGGCGCGGCTGCACGGCGACGCCGAAGCCGAAGACGAACCGGATTCCCCACCCGCAGAGGAAGCGCCGGCGGAAGACGAAGACGCTCTCGTGCCGGACGCCGACCTCCCGGACGACCCGTGGAACAAGGAAAAGATCGAGATCGCCCAATATATCTGGGGCGATGGGTATTGCGGTCCGGGCGGGCCGGAGCAGATCATCGCCATGTCGAAGCTGCTGGCGCTGTCGCCGGAAATGAGCATGGTAGAGATCGGCGCCGGTCTCGGCGGGCCGGCCCGCACGCTGGTGGAGGAATTCGGCGTCTGGATGACCGGCTACGAGCGTTCGGAAAGGCTCGTCATCGCCGGCAACGTGCTCTCGAAAATGGCAGGCATGGCAAAAAAGGCGATCCTCGAGCCTTACGACCCCGAGTCTCCCGAGCCGTTCGACCGCAAATTCGACCGCGCCTTCGCCAAGGAGGCGTTGTTTACGATCGATAACAAGGACCAGATCCTTGCGAATATCTACGAGAGCCTGAAGCCGGACTGCCTGTTCCTGATCACCGACTATGTCGCCGGCGAACAGATCTCCGATGGCCGGAAACTGGCTGATTGGGTGGCGGGAGAACGCATCCGACCCTGTCTTGTGGACGCCGAGGAACTGGCGAAGGCGGTCACCAAGGCCGGCTTCGCGATCCGCGTGAACGAAGACATTTCGGACCAGTATATCGAGCTGATCTCGCGGGCCTGGGCCGGCGCCGACAAGGTGGCGCAGAAGCTGATTCACGAGCCTAATGGCGAGGGCCTGGTCACAACCTTGCTCAAGGAGGCCGAGTTCTGGTCGCGGCGTACCGAGCTGTTGCGGTCGGGCGATCTCAGGGCCTGGCGCCTGTTGGCCTATAAGAAGGACAACACCGGCAAGACCATGTCGGACTGGTAGGTCCGCGGCGGCTTGAGGGGGCCCGGCGGCGGTGATACAAGCCCGCCATGACCGATCTCGCCCGCATCCGAAATTTTGCGATCATCGCGCATATCGACCATGGCAAATCGACCCTGGCCGACCGCCTCATCCTCGGCACCGGCGGCCTGGAAGAACGCGAAATGCGCGCCCAGGTGCTCGATTCCATGGATATCGAGCGCGAGCGCGGCATTACCGTCAAGGCGCAGACCGTGCGGCTCGCCTACCGGGCCGAGGATGGCGAGACCTACACGCTGAACCTGATAGATACACCGGGGCATGTGGATTTCTCCTACGAGGTCAGCCGCTCGCTCGCCGCCTGTGAGGGCTCGCTCCTGGTGGTCGATGCCTCGCAAGGCGTCGAGGCGCAGACGCTTGCCAATGTCTACAAAGCGCTGGAGGGCGACCATGAGATCATCACCGTCCTGAACAAGATCGACCTGCCGGCTGCCGAGCCCGAGCGGGTGCAGCGCCAAGTGGAGGACGTGATCGGGCTCGATGCCTCGGACGCCATCCTGATCTCGGCCAAGACCGGAACCGGCATCGATGAGGTGCTGGAGGCGCTGGTCACCCGGCTGCCACCACCGGTGGGCGATCCGGCCGCGCCTTTAAAGGCGCTTCTGGTGGATAGCTGGTACGACGCCTATCTCGGCGTCGTCGTCCTGATCCGCGTGGTCGATGGCACGCTGAAAAAGGGCATGCGCATCGCCATGATGGCCGCGGGCACCGAGCATCTCGTGGAGCGGGTCGGCGTGTTCACGCCCAAGCCCGAAGTCACCGGCGAACTCTCCGCCGGTGAGGTGGGCTTCCTGACCGCCGCCATCAAGGAGGTGGCCGATACCAAAATCGGCGACACCCTGACCGAGGCGGCGCGCCCGGCGGCCGGTGCCCTGCCCGGCTTCCAGCCGGTGCAGCCGGTGGTTTTCTGCGGCCTGTTCCCGTCGGATTCGGCGGACTTCGAGCGGCTTCGCGAAAGCTTGCACAAGCTGCGCCTGAACGACGCCAGCTTCGAATTCGAGATGGAGAGCTCGACGGCTCTGGGTTTCGGCTTCCGCTGCGGGTTTCTCGGCATGCTGCATCTGGAAATCATCCAGGAACGGCTGGCGCGCGAGTTCGATATCGACCTGATCACGACGGCTCCGAGCGTCATCTACCGGGTCCATCTCACCAACGGCAATGTGGTCGAGCTCCACAACCCGGCGGACATGCCCGACCCGGTCAAGGTCAGCCATATCGACGAGCCCTGGATCGAGGCGACGATCCTGGTGCCGGACGAGTTTCTCGGCGCCGTGCTCAAGCTCTGCGAGGATCGCCGCGGCGAGCAGAAAACGCTGACCTACGCGGGCAGCCGCGCCATGCTGATCTATGCGCTGCCGCTCAACGAGGTGGTCTACGACTTCTACGACCGGCTGAAATCGATCAGCCGCGGCTATGCCAGCTTCGACTATCAGATCACCGGCTACCGCACCGGCGATCTCGTCAAGATGGCGATCCTGGTGAACGCCGAGCCGGTGGACGCGCTGGCGACCATGGTCCACCGCACCCGCGCCGATGCCCGCGGGCGCATGCTCTGCGAGCGGCTCAAGGATCTCATCCCGCGGCATATGTTCAAGGTGCCGATCCAGGCCGCCATCGGCGGCAAGATCATCGCCCGCGAAACCATCGCCGCACTCAGAAAGGACGTCACCGCCAAATGCTATGGCGGCGATGTCACCCGCAAACGCAAGCTGTTGGAAAAGCAGAAAGCGGGCAAGAAGCGCATGCGCCGCTACGGCAAGGTGGACATCCCCCACGAAGCCTTCATCGCGGCCCTCAAAATGGGCGATAATTAGCGGCTCAACCGGCCGTCACCCTCACCCTCCGCGCTGACGCGCTCCTCCCTCTCCCTTCAAGGGAGAGGGCGTCAGAGACAAGGCCCCTTTCATTCCCCCTCTCCCCTTGAGGGAGAGGGCTGGGGTGAGGGGGCGAAGCGACGCCCTGCGCTTTATCATTCCTTAAGCAAGTCCTGCGAGTGTTTCCCTCCGCCACGGCACGCAAGAATGCCGTTGGCGAGCGGAATTGAAATAGGGGGATCGCAATGGCTGCGACAGACTTGCCCGTTTCGGCAAAACCCGGCCCGCTGGCCGGCTTGGGCTTCAAAGACCTCTCGGTTCAAACCTCGTTGTTCCTGGCGCTCGGCATTTTGAGCATTGGCGTCATTATTCTCAGCCTGTTCAATCTCGGCGGCGCCGTCTCCAAGCGCAACGCGGCCAAGGAGCTGGTCGCCGTCAACAGCGTGACCGATCAGATTCTCGACCTTACCGCGACGCTTTCGGAAGCGCGCGGGCTGACCAATGTGGCGCTCGGCTTCGAGGAGCCGGTCGGCGCCGGGCTCAAGGGGCGCATCGCCAAGCATCGGCGTCAGGCCGACGCCGGCTACCGCGCGATCAGCGAAAGCATCGACGGACTTGGCGCCTTCCCGGCGAAAGCGGAACTCGTCGGCCGGTTTTCGGAGGCCTATGACGCCTACCGCGAGGCCGCGGGCACGGTCGACGAAGCGATTGCGCAGACCAAAGACGCGCGCGCCCGACGCATCGCGCGCACCGCCTTCAAGGCCCACGGCGCGCTGATCGCGGCCGGCACCGATCTCCGGCTCGCGCTGCAATATGAGCTGACGTCCGGCACGCCTGCGGTGACCGCCAATCAGGCGCTCAAGCACGAGCTCTGGGTGATGAGCGAATACGCCGGCCAGGAATGGGCGGTTGTCGGCGAGGCCATTGCCGCGGATACCTATCTTTCGAGCCTGCGCCTGCAGGTGCTCTCGGGCTATTCGGGCAGGATTTCCGCAGCCTGGGACAATGCTCGGGCGATCGCCGCCTCGTCGCTGGTGTCATCAGAGCTGGACGCCGCGTTCGGCAATGTCGAGGCGGGCTTTTTCGAGGACTACGTCGCCGAGCGCGACGCGGCCTATGCCGCGGCCGAGGCCGAGGAACCCTACCCCTTTAACGCCAACGGCTGGATCGACCGCGCCTCGGCAGCAACCGCGCTTCTCGCCCGGCTCGGCCAGGAGGCGAGCGACCAGACGGCCGCCATCGCGGTGGCGCAGGCCCGCGAAAGCCTGTTCGGGGCGATCTTCGACGCGGTGGTGTTGCTCGTCGCCGTGGCGACCGCCTTCCTCGCAGTGCGGATGGTCGCCCGGCGCATCGTCGGGCCGATCAACGGATTGGTGACGGTGATGACGCGGCTCACCGATGGCGACCTCGACGTCACCATCGAAGGAGCCGACCGGGGCGACGAGATCGGCACCATGGCCGCCAGCGTCCGCGTCTTCCGCGACAACGCCGCCGAGAAACTCCGGCTCGAGGAGGAGCAGCGCGCCCGGGAGGCGGCCACGGCCGAAGCGCAGCAAAAGGAACGCGAGGCCAAGCTCGCCCAGGAGGAAGCGGCGCGCACCGCACAGCGCGAGCAGGAGGAGACCGCGCGCAAGACCCGCCGCGACGAGATGCTGAGCCTCGCCGATTCCTTCGAGGCCTCGGTCATGGAGGTCGTGTCGAGCCTGCTCAAGGCGTCGTCGACCATGGAGACCGCGGCGCAGGGCATGAGCGAGGTGGCGCAGGAAACCTCGGGCCAGTCCTCATCGGTCGCGCAGGCCGCGGAGCAGACCAGCTCGAACATCCAGATGGTGGCAAGTGCGGCCGAGGAGCTTTCCTGCTCGGTGCGCGAGGTCAGCCAGCAAATCAGCCAGTCGAGCGATTCCGCGCGGCTCGCCGCCGAGCTGACGACCAAGGCGCATGCGGAGATAAGCGACCTCGTGGGCGCCGCCGCGCGCATCGGCGACGTGATCGGCCTGATCAACGACATCGCCGAGCAGACCAATCTCCTGGCCTTGAACGCCACCATCGAGGCAGCCCGAGCCGGCGCCGCGGGCAAGGGCTTCGAGGTCGTCGCTTCCGAGGTCAAGACGCTGGCCAACCAGACCGCGCGCGCGACCCGGGAGATCTCCGATCAGGTCGCCGGCATGCAACAGGCCACGGAAAAGGCGGTCTCCGCCATCGACCAGATCCGGGACACCATGCAGATCGTCGACAACGCCAGCGTCTCCATCGTCGCCTCGGTGGAGCAGCAGGAGGCCTCGACCCAGGAGATCGCCCGCTCGGTCTCCGAGGTCTCGGTCGGCACGCAGGAGGTGACCAGCAACATCAGCCAGGTCTCCGAAGGCGCCCAGCGCACCGGCCAGTCCGCCGGCGACGTGCTGACCTCGGCGAGCGCGCTCTCCGAACAGTCGCAGTCGCTGCGCCAGGAGGTCGCGCGCTTCCTCGACCAGATCCGCGCGGCCTAGGGTCTACTTATTGGGGGCGCCGGCCCCGGACGGCTATGCTCAGCGCCATGAGGCCGAGGACGAGGATCGGCAGTGGCACGGGCCCGGGGATCACATATTGGCCGAAGAGCGCCGGCATGGCGTCGGCATTGTCGACGAACGCCCAGGGCGCGCCGGGGCTCGGATCGGTGGTGCCGCCGGTCCCGATATTGCCAATACGCAAAACGCACATGGAGCAGCCGATCCCCGGAAGATTGAGCGGCGGGTCGGATACCAGGTCGATCTCCTTCAGCGCCCCGCCGACGACCAGGTAGTCGAGGGTCGCGAGGAAGGCGAGGTCCGCCTTGGTGAATGTCAAGCCGCCAAGGCTCGGAAACGTCAGGTCGAAAGCGACGATGTCGGTAGAGACGAGGGGAAAGGTCCCGTCGGTGCTCAGATCGCCGGCGAAATCGATCGTGCCCGAGGCCAGAACTTCGATGCCGAGATTGTCGAGCAGCTTGATCTTGGTGAGGATCACCGTGGCCCCGGCATCGGGCGCGGTCAGGCCGACTCCCGCCAGAACCAGAAGGGCGGTCATGGTAGCGCGAATTCTCCGCAGCATCTTTGTTCTCCCCCTAAAGGCGCCGCCCCGAGGCTGTCCCCCTGGCCGCGAGCCCCGGCGCATCGCTGTTTATAATGGTTAATGCAAGAATTGTGCCGGCAGCAAAGAAGTGACGGGATTCCAACCGGTTACGGTTGCGGCCTAAAGGCTGCATTAACCATAACTGTTAAGGATTCCGACACCCGAATCCGGGGATTCCGGCACCGATCCGGACAATCCCCCATAGAATCAGCGACTTAGCCGAATGGCATAGCAGGATTCTATGTAAAGAAACCCGACACTCGGGCAAGATCAGTTTGGTTGCGGCCAATACCGCGACTGCTCGAAAATGGACCCGCCGATCAAGTCGGCGGGTGGCAATAGGGGTCTTTTCGGAGCACTCTCCAGCGACGCGATCACGCGTCGCTGGCAAGCGCGCCAATGAATTAGTCGGTGGGCGCCCGGGCCTTTGCCCAGCCCGCGTGGCGCCTGAACGCCCTTAAGAGACTGCCTGCGTGGCGACTGAACGCCTTAAAAAAGGCCTACAGACTCCGGTCTCAGACCCTTACTGTAGTATCCAGGCCAGGGGCAGGACGAAGGTGAGCCGCTCATCGGGCACGGCCTCGGGCGGTGCCGGCAAGGGGTCGATCCGCTTCATCAGTTTCGGGACTTCGTTGTCGAGCACCTTATGGCCGGTGGCCTCGACCATCTCGTAGGCGGTCACCGCGCCTGAACGGTCGACCGAGACGCGGACCTTGGCGCTGCCTTCGATCTCGCGGTTGATGGCCGAGCGCGGATAGACCTGCTTGGTGGCGATCCGCTTGACGATCTTTTTCTGCCAGGTCTTGACTTCGTCGCCGGCCACGGCGGGCGTGGTCCAGGCGAAACTGCCGGCAACGAGCACGGCGGCGGCGATGCGGCCGGATGTCTTGAGAATTCGTGACGTAAGCAACATAGGGATACCCCCCAATTCTTGAGCATGGACGAGCGTTTTGCTGGCCGGCGCCGTACGGATGTCCCCCGACGCCGCGCGCCCATTAAAGCGCCCGCGGGTAAAGCTCGGTTTAAGGAGTCTGGTTAACGGGCGTTTGCCAAGAAGGGTGGTTTTTTGCCGGTCTCGCACCGGCCCACTCCCCCACCCGACCTCCCATGTGCATACGATCCCGTGGGAGGTCGGGTGGGGGAGTGGGCCGGTGCGGTGCTAAAGCGAACAAGACCCTTGGTCGCAAAGGGCAACCCGCGCAGCACCACGGCGCTTGCGTCGCCGAGCGGGTTGACTATAGTGCGCTGCCAGCAAAAGGAGCGGTGGCCGAGCGGTTTAAGGCGCACGCCTGGAAAGCGTGTTGGGGGCAACCCCTCGAGGGTTCGAATCCCTCCCGCTCCGCCACACTTCGCCCTTCGGGCTTCGTGTGGCTTACGCCAGCCGGTGCCATCAACCCGGGACTAGCAAACGTGCCCACCGCCGCCGCCGACTTCTTCTCCGACGATCAGGATCAGGACGCGACCCCCATTCGCTTCGTCACGAAGGATGGGCTGGCCGCGTTCGACGGCGCCGTCGCGGCCTGGGCGGCGGCCAACGGCTTCGAAGCGGCGAAGGACGCGC
>JAKSBY010000109.1 GCA_022360855.1 Sphingomonadales bacterium
ATGTGGCGATAGGCCGCCTTGTAGGTCTCCGGCTCCTCAACGCCGACATTCCAGCGGCCGTCGAACTCGTAGCCGATGCGGAGGTAGATGGTGCCGCCGACATGGTCGAAGAGACGGGCGAGCTGGCGGATCTCGGCGTCGCGCTGTCCGGCGATCACCTCGGCCAGGCCGCCGGGATGATTGTTCTCGGCGATGAACAGGCCGACGACGAGCCGCCCGGTGCCGAATTCCGTGGCGGACGTGACCGCGTTTGACGGCCCGGCACCCCACTCGGCATCGCGGCCGATGGGCGCGCCGTCCGCATCCAGGCCGATACCGCCGAAATCCGCCGCTTCGGAGAGCAGATTATAGAGCGTCATATAGGTAGTGATGCCGTCGGGCGCCGGGCAGCAGCCGCTTGCCACGTAGCCGCGCACCGAGTCCAGATCCTGCCCGACGATGAGGAAGCGTTCCGGCGATTCGCCCGGTGCGTCGCCGGCGTCGGCAGATGCGCACCCGCCCACGGCCGCAAGCACAGTCACAAGTACCAACGCCGTTCCGGCACGACCGATAGCGTTGGCAAGCTGCACAATGATCTCCATTTCCGCTTGGCACCGGAAAGACCGACCGGCAACAGGCCGGCCTTGATTCCCCCGCCCTGTCTCGATTTCGCCGTGGCGCCCGGGCCACGGCGCGCCAAGAATTTGGGCCGATTTGCACATAATAAGTTGACAAGAGCGCAATCACAACGCAAAAATGTTAGCGCTAACGTTTTGACATGTCATTACGACAATTCAGCGTTGGGTGCGCCCGATCAGGCTCAGAGCATTTTCTTGGTATCGGCGCAAAAGGGAGCAAGTACAGCCGAGAGATTTCGGTGGGAGCGTTATCAATTTTGGCACATCAAGAATTGTAAACGTTTACAAAGCCGAAACAGGCGATATTGGGTTGGAGCCGTGAATGCCGCACTGTGGCGTCTGGCGAAGGGAGGATAGGATGAAACACGCGTTAAAGGGCAGCTGCTGTGTGCTCGCACTGGCCATCGGCACCCTGCCATTGGGCGGCCACGCGCAAGATGCGGCCGATGACGACTCGGACGCACGCGAGCCGATGGAGCGGATCATCGTCACCACGACGCGGCGCGAGACCGACGTGTTGTCGACCGCCGGCTCGATCAGCGTGCTCGACGGCAGCATTCTGGAGACCGAGGGCATCACCAGCGCCGCCATGTTCGACAATCTGGTGCCCAACATGCGCATCCAGAATCAGCAGAACCAGGGCATGGGCGCGGTACAGATCTCCTTGCGCGGCATCGTCAATTCCAGCTTCATCGAAATCGGCGATCCGAATGTCGGCTTCCATGTGGACGGCGTCTACATGTCACGGCCGCAATCGACCTTGAACCTGCTGTTCGACGCCGAGCGGATCGAGATCGCGCGCGGGCCCCAGGGCACCCTCTACGGCCGCAATTCCACGGTCGGCTCGATCAATGTGGTCAACAACCGGCCCGACGCCACGGACTTTTCCATCCATGCCGGCGCCGAATACGGCAATTATGACAACAAGATCGTCAACGGGGTGGTCAACATCCCGATCATCAAGGGCAAGGTGGCGATCCGCGCCGCCGGCTTCTGGCAGGAACGCGACACCTATTTCGACCTACGGGACGACGACGTTCTCGTGCTGCCGCAGGGACTGACCCTGGACGACAGCCCCTATCGCGACGAGTTCGGCGACGGCCTCGGCGACGACGGCGCCGGCGCGCTGGATCACAACTCCTACCGGGTGTCGCTGAACATCACGCCGATCGACGAGTTCTCGGCCTATGTCTCCTACGAATCCACCGACAACGAATCGCCGGTGGCGCCGCAGTCGGTGCGCCAGGACCCCTACACCGCGTATCTCAGCAACCCGCATTTCACCGACCAGACCATCGAGACGATCCGCGCCGAGGTCAGGGGCGAGATCGCCGGGCTGGTGGAGGTCAAGGGCGTGTTCGGCGATCAGAACTATTTCCATCAGATGATGGTCGACCTGGACGCCGGCACCTCACGCTATTCGCCGGAGCGGGTCAATCCGCTGCCGACCGACAACCTGACCTTCGAGCAGACCTTCTTCGACCGCGCCTGGGAAACCGATGCGCGGTCTTACGAGGCGACCATCTCGTCGGTCTATGAGAGCCGGCTGCAGTGGATTCTCGGCTACTTCAACTTCGAGGAAGACACGTTCCGCAACTTCTGGATCGACCTGCCGACCAACAATTCCGGCATCATCAACTTCAATCAGCCGAGCCGCGTCGCCAAGTCCGAGGCCTTCTTCGGCCGCCTCGACTGGGACGTCACCGACGAGATCCACGTCTCCTTCGGGCTGCGCCACACCGACGACACAAGGCGCGACACCGGCGTCAACCGCTTCAGCTCCTTCCCCGGCGACGGATCGATCGACAAATACGGTACGCCTGTGTTCGTCGAACGCGCCGGCGCCACGGATCTGGAATTCCTGTGCAGCGCCAATCTGCCGGTGGGGCCGTGTAACGGCGCCGATCCGCTCTCGGTGCCGGTCATGGGCCTTGCTGGCGGCATCCGCGTGCCCGGGCTAAATGACGGCTTTGCCGCCGCGACCGGCTCGCCGATCGGCCTCGTAGACGCCGGCATCGCGGCGCTGACCGCACCGGGCGCGACCGTGTTCACCGACGCCATCACCACCGACGAACAGCTTCGCGCCATCTCGGCGCTGTTGTCCGAGGGCGAAGAGGCGGTGCTGATCGGCGCGGCGGGCTCGTTCCCCCGCGTGTTCTTCACCGAGCAGAAGTTCGACTATGTCGACTGGCAGATCACCGTGGACTGGACGCCGCGCGACGGCACCTTCCTCTACGGCACCGTATCGACGGGCCATAAGGCGGGCAGCCAGGAGATCTTCTTCCATCCCCGGCTCCATCAGTTCATCAACTCGATCATCAAGCCCGAAAAACTGATCTCCTACGAAGTCGGCTGGAAGGAGGAGTTCGAGAATATCGGCGACGGCCTGAACGTCTCGGCCGCCTTCTTCTTCATGGACTATCAGGACAAGCAGCAATCCGTCTTTGTCGACGGCGGCGATCTGTTCTGCGCCGACACCTTCGGCGACTTCAACGGCGACGGCCTCCTGGAGAGCTTCGTCGCCGGCCTCGACTTCGTGCCGATCTTCGCGGTCTCCGCGGTCAACGCCCAGAACGGCATCGTCCAGCCGGACGGCCAGGTGGCGCTGACCGAGGAGCAGATCGCCGCGGCGATCCAGAACTGCTCGCAAGGCTCGACAGACGCAGGCGGGCCGCTGGCCGACCAGCCCGGTATGCCTAACTTCCTCGAGCTCATGCAGGTCAATTTCGGCAACGCGACGGTCGCTGGATTCGAGTTCGAATATGTCTGGAACATGACGCCGGTGGACCGCCTGTCGGGTTACTTCACATTCAACGTTCTCAACGAGATCAACAATCCGAATCCCGACGCGCTGCCGTTCGACCTCAACGATTCGCTCGCCTGCAGCGACCGGGTCGGCGGCTGCCCGGACATCACGGCGACCGACGGCAACGAGCTGCCCTTTGCGCCTGACATCACCTTCCGGGCGGCTTACGAGCACGACTTCATCTTCGACTTCGGCGTGTTCACCGCCGGTGCCGATCTCACCTATAACAGCTCCTACTGGCTCTCCATCTGGAACACCGATTGCTACACCTCGGTCAGGCTCGGCGTGGAGGTGTGTGACAACGGCGACCGCCAGAAGGGCTTCGCGCTCCTCGATCTCCGGCTGCGCTACACGCATGCGAGCCAGAAATTCTACATCGAGGGCTACGCCACCAACGTCACCGGCACGACCTACGCAACCGGCAATCTGCGGCCGACAAACGAAGACAGCGTGACACCGTTTACCTTCAACACCCCGCGGTTCTATGGTGTACGCGCGGTGATCAATCTGTGACCGGCCCGCTGTTAGGAGGCCAATAACGATCGGGGAAGGAGCGACCGGTTTGCCGCTCCTTTCTCAAAAAACGCCGGAACATTGACGGCCGGCCGCGGGGAGGCGTCCGTTGAAGATCAAAAACCCCATCCTACCGGGCTTCAATCCCGACCCCAGCATCTGCCGCGTCGGGCAGGACTACTATATCGCGACCTCCACCTTCGAATGGTATCCGGGGGTACGGATCTATCATTCGCGGGATCTCAGCAACTGGTCCCTGGTCGCCACGCCGCTGAATCGGCCGGACCTGCTCGACATGCGCGGCGTGCCCGATTCCTGCGGCATCTGGGCGCCGTGCCTGACCTTCTCCGACGGTCGCTTCTGGCTGGTCTACACGGCCACGCGCCGCTTCGACGGCAACTTCAAGGACACGCCCAACTACCTGACCACCTGCGAAACCCTCGACGGCGACTGGTCGGAGCGTGTGTATCTCAACAGCTCGGGCTTCGATCCGAGCCTGTTTCACGACGACGACGGCCGCAAATGGCTCCTCAACATGGTCTGGGATCATCGCCCGGACCGGACGTTTTTTCGCGGCATCATGCTGCAGGAATATTCCGTTGACCGGCAAGCGCTGGTCGGCCCGTCGCGGATCATCTTCGAAGGGACCGCGCTCGACTGCACCGAGGGCCCGCATCTCTACCGGCGCGGCGGCTGGTACCATCTGATGACGGCGGAAGGCGGCACCGGCTACGGCCACGCGGTGACCACCGCCCGCTCGAAAGACATCTGGGGGCCCTACGAGGCCGACCCCGAGGGACCCTGCCTGACCGCCCGTGACCTGCCCGACGCGCCGTTGCAGCGCTGCGGCCACGGCAGCCTCGTGGAGACGTCCGACGGCGAGCTCTACATCGCCCATCTCTGCAGCCGCCCGCTGCCCGGCACCCGCCGCAGCCCCTTGGGCCGGGAATCGGCATTACAAAAGGCCGTGTTCACCGACGACGGCTGGCTCCGCCTGGCATCGGGCACATCGGCCCCGGAGCTGGAGGTCGATGGGCCGGACGTCGATGCGGCCGCGCCGCCCGCAATCCCAACCCGCGACGATTTCGACGCGCCCATGCTCGACCCTGACTTCCAATGGCTCAGGACGCCGTCACCGGAGGACTTCTACAGCCTCACCGAGCGGCCGGGCTTCCTGCGCCTGAAGGGCCGCGAGTCCCTCGGCAGCCTGTTCGAGCAGGCGCTGATCGCCCGGCGGCAGACCGATTTCGCCTATCAGGCGACAACCTCGGTGGACTTCGCGCCCGAGAGCTTCCAGCAGTCGGCGGGACTGGTCTGCTACTACAACGGCCACAAATTCCACTATCTCTACATCTCCACCGACAGCGCAATGGGCCGGCATCTCGGTATCATGAGCGCGACGGGTGAGCTGTCGCTCGACGTGGTATTCCCCATCGAGGCCGAACGCATCGCGCTGCCCGAACGCGCGCCGATCCACCTGCGCGCCGACGTGCAGGGCGCGCGTCTGCGCTTTTCCTGGTCGCTCGACGGCGCCGCCTGGAACGAAATCCCGGCCGAACTGGATGCCAGCCTGCTCGCGGACGAGGCCGGCAAAGGCGAGGGCGCCAATTTCACCGGCGCCTTCGTCGGCCTTTGCTGTCAGGATCTGACCGGGCGCGGGCTCGCCGCCGACTTCGACTATTTTCATTACCGCCCGGGCCGGTAGCGCGATTAGGGGGCGCGGAGCGTGGTCCGGCTCAGGGAAAAGATCGGCTACGGCCTCGGCGATACGGCGAGCAACCTGGTCTTCCAGCTGATCGTCAACTTCCTCGGCTATTACTATACCGACGTCTACGGCCTTTCGCCGGCGATGGTCGGCACCCTGTCTGCCGCGGTCCGCGTCATGGACGCGGTGACCGACCCCTTGATGGGCGCGATCTGCGACCGCACCAAGACCCGCTGGGGCAAGTTCCGGCCGTGGATGCTGTGGCTCTCCGTCCCTTTCGGCGCCGCCGCCATTATCGCCTTTACCGTTCCCGACCTGGAGGGCGGCTCCAAGACCCTCTATGCCTTCGCGACCTATGCGGTGCTGATGCTGCTCTATACGGCGGTCAATATCCCCTATTGCGCGCTCGGCGGGGTGATCTCCAGCGATCCCCAGGAGCGAGTCTCTATCCAGTCCTGGCGCTTCGCCCTGGCCATGGTCGGCAACGTGGTCGTCTCGGCGACCACCATGCCGCTGGTCGCCGCATTGGGCGACGGCGATGAGGCGAAGGGCTTCCAGCTCGCCATCGCCCTCTTCGCGATGGCTGCGGTGATCCTGTTCGGCCTTTGCTTCGCCACGACCAGGGAGCGCGTCCACGCCGCGGACGAGGCCCGCGCGACGACGGTCATGGAAGACCTCAAATCGCTCCTGCGGAACGACCAATGGGCGCTTTTGGCAACCATCAATTTCGTCCTTCTCGTCGGCGTCATCATGCGCGGCACGGCGGTGATCTATTACGTCGAATATGTGTTGAAGATGCCGGAGCTCTTCACCGCCTATCTCACGCTCGGCAGCATCGGCGCCATCGTCGGCAGCCTGGTCGCCGGCGGCATGGCCAACGGCTTCCGCTCGCCGGGTCTTCCCTTGATTGCCGCAACACAGCTCGGCCTTCTTACCGTCTTCTGGGCGTTCGGCATGATCGGGCTCGGTCTTTTTCTTGCCGCCACCGCAGCCGGCGTCGTCGGCACCGCCATCGCCGCCCTCATCGGCCGCTTCCTCAGTCGGATCGAGGCCTTCGGCGCCATCTTCGTCACCCAAAGCCTCGTCCATTTCGCCCTGTTCTTTCTTGGCGCGGAAAACCTTTATGCCAGCGTTTTCCTGTTCATCCTCGCGCTGTTCTTCAACCAGGTCGGCGTGCCGATGCTGTGGTCGATGATGGCGGATTCGGTGGATTACGGACAGTGGAAGACCGGCGTGCGCATCACCGGCATGAATTTCTCGGCC
>JAKSBY010000123.1 GCA_022360855.1 Sphingomonadales bacterium
CAGGTGGTCAGCCCCTGGGCCTCCACCACCTGCTCCACCGTGCCCGAGGTGAGCAAGCGGCCGGCGGCGATATAGGCCAGGCGGTGGCAGCGCTCGGCCTCGTCCATGTAATGGGTGGAGACGAGCACGGTGATGCCTTGGCCGGCGAGGCGGTGGATCTCATCCCAGAACTCCCGGCGTGCCTTGGGGTCGACGCCGGCGGTGGGCTCGTCCAGCAACAGCAGGCGCGGCTCGTGCAGCACGCAGGCGGCGAGCGCCAGGCGCTGCTTCCAGCCGCCGGAGAGCGTGCCCGTGAGCTGCTTGCGGCGCTCATGGAGGCCGAGGGTCTCCAGCGCCTCACCGACCCGCTCGCGGCGCCTGTCGAGCGCGTAAAGCCGCGCCACGAAATCGAGATTCTCTTCGATGGAGAGATCTTCGTAGAAGCTGAAGCGCTGAGTCATATAGCCAGTCTGGCGCTTGATGGCGGGCGCGTCCTTGAGGATATCGAGCCCGAGGCAGGTGCCGCCGCCGCCGTCCGGCGTCAGGAGACCGCAGAGCATGCGCAAGGTGGTCGTCTTGCCCGAGCCATTGGGGCCGAGGAAGCCGCAGATGCGGCCCTCGGGCACCTGGATCGTCGCCTCGTCCACGACGCGGCGGTCGCCGAAAATCTTGACGAGCCCCTGGGCATCGATGGCAAGCGGCGGCTCGGTCATGGCGCGAGGGGCTCCACGTCGGCGGGCAGGCCAACAGGCAAGGTCACCGCGCCCTCCGGGATCGCCTCCACCAGGAAGACCAGTTTGTCGCGGCTCTCGGCCGAGTAGATGACCGGCGGCGTGAACTCCACCTCCGGCGCGATGTAGCTGATTTTGGCGGTCAGGCCGGCGGGGCAGCCATCGCAGGCAAAGGCGACGCGGGCGCCGGGCTGAAGCGCGTGCACGTCGCTCTGCGGCACGAAGAAGCGCAGCTTGCGTTTGTCGGGCGGCAGCAGCGACACGATGACCGCATTGGCCGGCACCCATTCGCCGGGCAGGAACATCGTGTCCTCCACCATGGCCTCTGACGGTGCGACCGGCCGGTGCTCGGCCAGCCGGCGTTCGGCGGACGCCAGGGCGGCCTCGGCCTGGCCGACCGCAGCCTCGGCGGCGGCGATCTGATCGTCGCGCGCGGGCAGGCGCAGCGCGGCGATGGCGGCGTCCAGCTCCTCGATGCGGGCCTGGGCCCGGTCGCGGGCTTCGCGCCATTCGTCAAGCCGCGCCCTGGAGGCAAAATCGTCCTTCACCAGCTCCTGCTGGCGGGTGTGTTCGGCTTCGGCGCGGACGAGGCTGGCCGCGGCTTGGGCGCGCTGCGCAATCGTCGCCTTGATCTCTTCGGCGCGCGTGCCCTTCTGCCGATCGGCGAGCATGGCGCGGGCCTCCGCCAATGCCGCCACTGCCCGGTCGCGCTCGGCGGTCGCGGCGGTCAGGTCCATGGCAAAGAGGGCCGCGCCTTCTGTCACCTGATCGCCGCGGGAGACATAGAGGGCCTGAAGCGTGCCGGAGGCCGGTGCCGAGAGCCGGACATACTCGCCCTCCACATAGCCGTAATAGCGGCCGTTCTCGCCGTCCGGACTGAGATACCAATAGACTCCGGCCACGGCCGCGAGCAGCAACACGGCAAGCAGTCCCGCGCGCCGCGCGATCATGACGGGGCTCCTTCTCGTTTGGCGAGACCGGTCAGCAGTACGTCGAGATGCGTGTCGCGCATCGCCGCGACGTCGAGGGGCGCGCCGCCGAGGGGCTCGATGGCGCCTTTCCAGACCGCGGAGAGCAGCAGTGGCGCGATGACGAGCCGGGCCACGGGCCCCGGGTCGAGGTCGCGGAACTCGCCGCGTTCGATGCCGCGTTTGACGATTTTCGTCAACAGCGCGATGCCGCGGCTGATCACCTCATCGTGGTAGTAGCGCCCGAGCTCGGGGAAACGCCCCAACTCGCCGATCACGAGCTTGAGGATACGCGGCAGTTTCGAGTTCAGGATGCGGTCCGCGAGCAAGGTGACGATGCCGCGGATGAGGTCCGGGGTGGGGCCGGTAAAGGATGCCGTCAGATCCTCGGCGACCGCCAGATTCTGCCCGATCGCGCTCTGGATCACCGCCTTGAACAGCTCTTCCTTGGTGTCGAAGTAGAGGTAAAGCGTGCCCTTGGAGACGCCCGCCTTGGCGGCGATATCGTCGAGCTTGGCGGCGGCATAGCCGTCCTCGCCGAACACCTCCAGGGCCGCGGCGATGATCTCGTCGGGCCGCGCATCCTTGCGCCGTCGCCACCGCGGCGCTTGTGAGGGTTGTGCTGGCGCATTATCAGGCATCATCACGACTCGGTAAATTACTAACTAGTCAGTTATTAATTTATTTTTGCGGAGATTTCAAGCCCTCATCGCCGGATTGCGGGGCAGACACAGGCGCGCCGACCGGTTAAATCAGCCAATGGATGACCGGCGAAGCGGGAGGAAGGCGTCATGACTCGGCTCTCGGACAAATTTGCGCTCGTCACGGGGGCTGCGCAGGGCATCGGTGCTGCCATCGCGCGGGCCTTCGTGGCGGAAGGCGCCAACGTGCTGGTGACAGACATCGATGCCGAGGCCGGAGCGGCGACGGCGCGCGAAATCGGCGCCGGGTTCGCCGCACTCGACGTGCGCGAGGAGGCGGACTGGCAGCGGGTCACGGGCCGCCTGGAACGCCTCGACATACTGGTCAACAACGCCGGCATCACCGGGCTTGAGGCTGGCGCCGCGCATGACCCGGAAAATGCCGGCCTGGAAGACTGGCACGCCGTGCACCGCACCAATCTGGACGGCGTGTTCCTGGGCTGCAAATACGGGATCCGCGCCATGCGGAAATCGGGCGGCGGCGCCATCATCAACGTCTCGTCGCGCTCCGGGCTGGTCGGTATCCCCGCCGCGGCGGCCTACGCCTCCTCCAAGGCGGCGGTGCGCAACCACACCAAGACGGTGGCGCTCTATTGCGCCGAGCAGGAGCTCGACATCCGCTGCAACTCCATCCATCCGGCGGCCATCCTGACACCCATGTGGGAGCCCATGCTGGGCTCGGGCCCGGATCGCGACGCCAGGATGCGCGAATTCGTCGCCGACACGCCCCTGCGTCGCTTCGGCACGCCGGAGGAGGTCGCTGCCGTGGCCGTGCTCCTGGCCTCGGACGAGGCCGCTTACATGACCGGCACCGAACTCAACATCGACGGCGGGATCCTGGCCGGCTCCGCCGCCGCGCCCGCGACCGACTAGGTGTTCACATTTCGGCAAACCCGCCGTAAGAAGGACAGAGGCCATAAGAGCCAATCAATCCGACGGAGGAGGATCAATTGAAAAAATTACTGACCGCGACAGCGGCTTTGACTCTGCTTGCCGGGGCGGCAAGCGCGAAAGAGGGCATGTTCACCCCGGACCAGCTCCCGGACATCGCCCGCGATCTGCGCAAGACCGGGCTCCGGCTGAAACCCGATAGCCTGACTGATCTGACGTCCTTCCCCATGGGCGCCGTGATCTCGCTCGGCAACTGCACCGCGTCCTTCGTGTCTCCCAATGGTTTGGTCGTGACCAACCACCACTGCGCCCGCGGCTCGGTGCAGTTCAATTCCACCGAAGAGAACAACTACCTGGCAAACGGGTTCCTCGCCGCCGATTTGGCGGACGAGCTGCCCGCCGCGCCGGGCTCGCGCATTTATGTCACCGTCGCGGTCGAGGACGTGACCGACAGGGTGACCGGCGGCCTGGCCGCCGGCTTGTCGGGCCGGGAGCGCTACGAGCAGGTCGAGATCGCGGAAAAGCAGCTCGTCAAGGACTGCGAAGCCGATGCCGGGCACCGCTGTCAGGTGGCCGCGTTCTTCGGCGGCCTGCAATACAAGCTGATCAAGCGGCTCGAGATCCAGGACGTGCGCATCGTCTACGCGCCGGCCGACTCCGTCGGCAGATATGGCGGCGATATCGATAACTGGCAGTGGCCGCGCCACACCGGCGATTTCGCCTTCTACCGTGCCTATGTGGCGCCGGACGGCTCCCCGGCCGCGCATTCTGAGGACAACGTCCCCTATCGGCCGGAGCACTACTTGAAAGTCTCCGCCGCCGGGCTCGATGACGGCGATTTCGTTATGGCCGCCGGCTATCCGGGCTCGACCTCGCGCTATGCCCGCCTCGCCGAGGTCAGGAACACCTTCGAATGGCTGTACCCGACCTTTATCGACCTTCTGGAGGACTGGGTTGCGACCATCGAAGACGCGTCGCCCGAGGGCAGCGATGCCCGTATCAAATATGAAAGCCGGCTCGCCGGGCTGAATAATTTCCTTAAAAATCTCTACGGCCAGATCGACGGCGCGCGCCGTGTCGGGCTGGTCGACCGCCGCGCCGAGCGCGAGGCGGCGCTGAATGCGTGGATCGCCGATGATGCCGCCCGCGCGTCCTATGCCGACGCGATTCTTCAGGTCGACGCGCTTACCGACGAGCGGGCTGCCGTGCAGCGCCGCAATTTCTGGTACAACAATGCCACCCGGCCGCAGCTCCTCGGCGCCGCGCAGCGGCTCTACCGCCTGGCGGTCGAAAAGCAGAAGCCCGACGCCGAGCGCGAGCCCGGATTTCAGGACCGCGACATGGCTTTCTTCAAGCAGCGGCTCGAGGTCATCGACCGCCGTTTCGACCCTGCCGTCGACAAGGCCGAGTGGCTGATGTTCCTGCGCCGCTACATGGCGCAGCCCGCGGCCGAGCGGGTCACGGCGCTGGACGCGGCGCTTGGGCTCGGCGAGACGAAGGACGAAGCAGCACTCGCGGAGACGCTCGACCGTTTCTACGCCGAAACGACGCTCGGCGATAACGCGACGCGGCTCGCGCTGATGGAGGCTACGCCGGAGGAATTGGAGGCCAGCGAAGATCCCTTCATGGTGCTCGCGGTCGCGCTGCACGACACGGAGATGGCCGAGGAAGAGGCCGGCAAGGACCGCTCGGGCCGCAGCGCGGCGCTGCGCCCGCAATACATGTCGGCGATTATCGCCTGGCAGCAGGCGCAGGGCTTCGCCGCCTACCCGGATGCCAACTCGACCTTGCGCGTGACCTACGGCACGGTGCTCGGCGGCTCGCCGAAAGACGGGCTGATCTACGAACCGTTTACCCGGCTCGAGGGCATCCTGGCGAAGGATACGGGCGAAGACCCGTTCAACGCGCCGGCAAGACAGCTCGAATTGATCGCCGCCGGCGACTATGGCGACTACGCCTTGCGGTCGGTCGGCTCGGTGCCGGTCAACTTCCTCTCCGATCTCGACTCGACCGGTGGTAATTCCGGCTCGCCGACGATGAACGCGCGCGGCGAGCTCGTCGGGCTCTTGTTCGACGGCACTTTCGAGAGCGTCAATTCCGACTGGGATTTCGATCCCCGGACGACGCGCACCATCCACGTCGATTCGCGCTACATGCTCTGGGTCATGGAGAAGCTCGACGGCGCCACCCGGCTGCTCGACGAGATGACGATCGTGCGGTAGGACGGGGAGGGCCTACTGCACTTCTTCGAGCTCGACCGCCGGGCGTTCGATCTCCGCCTGCTCGGCGCGGCCGCGGATGGCGAGGAATTGCGCCTGGATGTAGCTCGCCGGCACGGTGACGGTCATCTGCACGCCGGTGAGCGCCGTCAGGCTGGCCTGAAAGCCGGTGTCGCTGTGGTCCTCGAGGTATCCGTCTTCGAGCGCGACACCGACGATTTCGCGGAAAGTGCAGGTCTCGCGCACATTGCGGTGCGACGGCAGGTCGAGGCCGTAATTGTCTTCATACTGCCGAGAGATCTCGATCGGACTTTCCGAGCGGCACTGGCTGGACGATGCGATCACCTCGACGCGGTTTGTCTCCTGGGTGCCGAGGCGGACGAATTTGAACTCGTGGGCCTCCTGCTTCTCGTAGCGCATGGCGACCACGAGCTGATGGCGGACCGCCCCGGTCTCCAGGTTCTTCCACGACCGGATCCAATAGGTCGAGGGGCCGACGAGCACTTTATAGGTATCGATCTGGCGGCCGGAGATGGTGACCTCGCCGTCCTGGCGCGGGTCGGAGATCGTCACCCGCTCGGCGATGCGCTCCGGGCTGCGCCCGGCGATCCGCGACGCGGTGGCGCAGCCGGCAAGCAACACGCAAAGGAGAAGAAGGCCTGAAATGCGTCTGGTCATGAAGCTGCTTTCGGGTCTCGCCGGCCTCGAAAAAATTCCGCGTGACACCGAGATGACCCTAACATAGTGACCAAACCGTGGCGTTCACAATTTATCGAAAAATCGCACCAAATGCCCTGAAAATAGGGAACCGTCTCTGATTTCCTAATTTTGCAGGTTCCAGCATAAGCCCTTGCGGATACGGCGGGATTGGCATTAAAAGGGCCTGAGTTGGCAAGGAGACCCAGAGACCGGGCGATGATCGATACGGTCAAGACACGCGATGCCAAAGCCGCCGTGACGGAACGCCGTCAGGGCCGGGCCGGGCGTGCTCTCCTTACGCTCATTTGCGGGGCGGCGCGACTTACCCGCCCTTAAGCGCGTCCACTGACTCCCCGAAGGGAGTGCGTTTAAGGGAAAAATTCGAGCCGATCGTTTTCTCAACATTCATATTGGGGCCCGACCATGACCTCGCATTCCGATTCCTACGTCCGTATCTTCGACACCACCTTGCGCGACGGCGAGCAATCGCCCGGCGCATCCATGAACCTGGAAGAAAAGCTCCGTATCGCCCAACTGCTCGAGGAGATGGGTGTCGACATCATCGAAGCCGGCTTCGCCATCGCATCCAACGGCGACTTCCAGGCGGTCAACGAAATCGCCAAGATCGTCAAGACTTCCACCGTCTGCAGCCTGGCGCGCGCCGCCGCCAAGGACATCGACCGTGCCGGCGAAGCCCTCAAGCCCGCGGCGCGGCCGCGCATCCACACCTTTATCGCCACGAGCCCCCTGCATATGCGGGTCAAGCTGCAGATGGAGCCCGACGCGGTGCTGGAAGCCGTCCATTCGAGCGTCGGCCGTGCCCGCAACATCTGCGAAGACGTGGAATGGAGCGCCGAGGACGCGACGCGGTCCGAGATCGACTTTCTGTGCCGCGCCGTGGAGACCGCGATCCGCGCCGGCGCCACCACCATCAACCTGCCCGACACCGTGGGCTACACTACTCCGGCCGAATATGGCGCCATGTTCCGCACCATCATCGAGCGCGTGCCCGACGCCGACAAGGCAATCTTCTCCACCCATTGCCATAACGATCTCGGGCTCGCCGTGGCCAATTCGCTGGCCGGGGTCGAGGCCGGCGTGCGCCAGGTGGAGTGCACCGTCAACGGCATCGGCGAGCGCGCCGGCAACGCGGCCATGGAAGAGGTGGTCATGGCGCTCAGGACCCGGCGCGATGCCATGCCCTACGAGACCGGCATCGCTACCGAAGAGATCATGCGTGCCTCCAGGCTCGTCTCGGCGATCACCGGCTTTACCGTGCAGAACAACAAAGCCATCGTCGGCGCCAATGCCTTTGCGCATGAATCCGGCATCCATCAGGACGGCATGCTGAAGTCGTCGGAGACCTACGAGATCATGACACCGGAATCGGTCGGCCTGTCGAAGTCCTCGCTGGTGATGGGAAAACACTCAGGCCGCCATGCTTTTGCCGAAAAGTTGCGCGAATTGGGATACGAGCTTGGCCCGAACGCCTTTGAAGACAGCTTCCGCCGCTTCAAGGAACTGGCCGACAACAAGAAACAGATTTTCGATGCAGACATCGTCGCGCTGGTGGATGATGAGGTCGTCTCCGAGCACAACCGGATCCGCGTGGTCTCGCTCAAGATCGCCTGCGGCACCGAGGGACCGCAGGAGGCCAATCTGGTGCTCAGCGTCGATGGTCAGGTCAAGGGCGCCGAGGTTATCGGCAACGGTCCGGTGGACGCCACCTTCAATGCCATCAAGAAGATCCTCGACATGACGCCGCATCTGCAACTGTTTCAGGTGCACGCCGTGACCCAGGGCACCGATGCCCAGGCCGAGGTCACCGTGCGTCTCGAAGAGGACGGCAAGACCGTAAACGGCCAGGGCGCGCATGAAGACACCATGGTGGCGGCCGCACGAGCTTATGTGAATGCGGTCAACAAGCTCCTCGTCAAACGGGAAAAAACCGCGCCCGGAGACGCGCTCTCCGCTTGACACGAGCTTGGCATAAAGTAACACCTGCCGCATTAACCATCCGTCAGGCTGGCTGGGCTAGAAAAAGAGCGGAATCAGGCGGCAGGGCCGCGCAATAAGGCAACACTAGATGTTCTCTAAAATACTCGGCGCCTTCTCTTCTGACATGGCCATCGATTTGGGTACCGCCAATACGCTGGTCTATGTCAAGGGGCGCGGCATCGTTCTCAACGAACCGTCGGTGGTGGCCATCAAGGTCTCCTCGGGCAAGAAGCAGATCCTGGCGGTCGGCGATGAGGCCAAGCTCATGCTTGGCCGCACGCCCGGCAATATCGAGGCCATAAGGCCGCTCAGGGACGGCGTGATCGCCGATTTCGTCATTGCCCAGGCGATGATCCGCCACTTCATCCAGAAGGTGCACAACCGTCCCTTCGCCAGCCCGCAGGTGGTGATCTGCGTACCCTCGGGCTCGACCCATGTTGAGCGCCGCGCCATTCAGGAAGCCGCCGAGGAGGCGGGCTCGCGGCGCGTGTTCCTGATCGACGAGCCCATGGCTGCGGCCATCGGCGCCGGCCTGCCGGTGACCGAGCCCACCGGCTCCATGGTCGTCGATATCGGCGGCGGCACCACCGAGGTCGCGGTGCTCTCCTTGGGCGGCATCGTCTACGCCAACTCGACCCGGGTCGGCGGCGACAAGATGGACGAAGCGATCATCGCCTATATCCGCCGCAACCATAACCTCTTGATCGGCGAGGCCTCGGCGGAGCGGATCAAGAAGGAGATCGGCACCGCCATGGAGCCGGAAGACGGCGTCGGCAAGACCATGGAGATCAAGGGCCGTGACCTGATGAACGGCGTACCCAAGGAAATCGTCATCAACCAGGTACAGATCGCCGAGGCGCTGTCCGAGCCCATCGGCTCCATCGTCGAAGGCGTCAAGAGCGCGCTCGAGCAGACCGCGCCCGAGCTTGCCGCCGATATCGTGGACAAGGGCATCGTGCTCACAGGCGGCGGCTCGCTGTTGCGCGACATCGACAAGGTGATCCGCCAGGCGACGGGCCTGCCGGTCTCGATTGCCGAGGAGCCCTTGACTTGTGTGGCCCTCGGCACCGGGCGGGCCTTGGAGGACGAGTTCCACAAGCAGGTTTTGGTAGACGAAATCTAGAACCGGGCGCGCTTGGACGGAGCCGCCGATCGGAGACACCAGGTGAAGCGACCCATCGCGACCAGCTCCGCATCCAAGCCTCGCGGACGCGGTGTCGGCCGGCGCTGGCTTCTGGTTTCGCTCACGGTGCTCGCGGTGGCGCTGTTTGTCGCCAGCCAGCTCAATTTCCCGCTCGTCAAGCGCCTGCGCGTGACCATCGCCGATGGCGCCGGGGTCGTGTTGGAGGTCCTGTCGCGCCCGGTCGACGGAATTCAGGACCTCTATGGCTCGGTTAAACGCCTGACCGAGATGGCGGACGAAAACGAGGCGCTGCGTGCGGAGAACGAGCGCCTCAAGCAATGGCAGCAGGCAGCGATGCGGCTGGAGGAGGAGAACCGCCGGCTGGCCGAGCTCGTAAACCTGCAGTCCTCGCGCCCGAATCCGGTGGCCACGGCACGGGTAATAGCCGTTACCGGCGGGCCGTTCGCGCGCACGGTACTGATCAATGCGGGCAGCCGGGCCGGGGTGCGCCGCGATCTCGCCGTGGTCGACCGCGAAGGTGTGGTCGGGCGGGTGATCGAAGCCGGATTCCTGTCCTCCCGGGTGCTGCTGATCAGCGATATCAACAGCCGCATCCCGGTGCGGATCGCGGGCCAGGATGCGAACGGTATCCTTGTCGGTGATAATGCGGACGAGCTCAGACTGGAGTTCCTGTCGCGCGGCGCCGAGCCGAAAGCCGGCGATCTGCTCCTGACCTCCGGCCATGGCGGCATCTTCCCGCCTGACATCCCGGTCGCCACCGTCACCGCGGTCGCGCCGTCCGTGATTGCCGAGCCGGTCGCCGGCCTCGATGCACTTGGCCTGGTGCAGGTCATCGAATTCGCCGCGGCCCAGCCGCCGGCCGAAACTGCGGACTCGGGCGCCGGAGATGGGCCATGACCAGCCGCATGGAGGCTCTTGACCAGGCGGTTGAAGCGGCGACGCCCGCGGCCTTGGGACTGATTCTGATCTTTGCTGCCGCGGTGCCGATGCATGTCGGGCAGTTCGAGTTTTTCACGCCGAAGGTGCTGCTTATCATGGTCTATTACTGGACCATTCACTTTCCCGAGCGGCTTACGCTCGGCACTGTGTTCCTCTTGGGGCTGTTCGAGGATCTCCTGCTCGGCGCGCCGCTCGGCATGAACGCGCTGGTGTTGGCGCTGGTCCATTTCCTGCTCGTCGGCCAGCTCAATGTCTTCATCGGCCGGCCGTTCGTTCTCACCTGGGCTGGCTTCCTTCCGGTCGTCCTCTCGGCCGCGGTTATATTCTGGCTGATGTCGAGTATGGATCACGGTGCCTTCCTGTCGCCCGTCCAATTCCTGCTGCAGGCCATGGTCACCATGGCGCTCTACCCCCTCCTCGGATGGGTGCTTGGACGGCTCTTCCGTTCTGCGGTAAGGTGAGGTGAAGAGGACGGGTTGTGCGCTCCGAAACCGAACGATTTTCTACCTTTACACGACGCGGGGCCCTGCTGGCCGGAGCGCAGGGTCTTCTGAGCATCGCCCTGGCCGGGCGCATGTATTATCTCGGCGTCGTCCAGTCCGACCAATACAAGACCCTGGCTGACGAGAACCGGTTCAGTCTCAGGCTTCTCGCGCCGGAGCGCGGCGAAATCCTCGACCGCGCCGGGCGCAGGCTCGCGACCAACCGGCATGACTACCGCGTCTTTCTGATCCCCGAACAGTCGGCCGATATGGTCGATACCCTGAACCGGCTCGGCCGGATTATTGAAATCTCCGAGGGCACCCGCAACCGCATCTTCAAGCAGATCAAGCGGCAGAGGGGCTATCTGCCGGTAACGGTGGCCAGCAATCTGAGCTGGGACGATTTCGCTCGCATCAATGTGGAAAGCCCGAATTTGCCAGGTATCCAGCCGGATGTCGGCCCGACGCGGCTCTATCCGCACGGCGCGCATCTGGCGCCGGTCACCGGCTATGTCGGCGCGGTCAGCGAGGAGGAGCGGCAGAGGGACAACCCGCTGCATTCTCTGCCGGGGTTCAAGATCGGCAAGTCCGAGATCGAGAAGTCCGTCGACGATTATCTCCGGGGCACCGCCGGCTCATCGCGGGTCGAGGTCAACGCCAACGGCCGCGTCGTGCGCGAGGTCGCGCGTCAGGACGGCCTTGCCGGAGAGGACGTGACCCTGACCGTCGATCTGGAGTTGCAGCGCTACGCCGCCGAGAGGCTCGGCGAGGAAAGCGCCGGGGTGGTCGTAATGGACATGGATACCGGCGGCGTTTTGGCTTTGGTTTCCACGCCGTCCTACAACCCCAACGACTTCAATCTCGGCATCAGCCCCGAGAACTGGCAGGCCCTGGTCAAGGACCCGCGCACGCCGCTCGTCAACAAGGCCATTGCCGGGCAGTACCCGCCGGGCTCCACGATCAAGATGCTGGTGATCCTGGCGGCGCTGGAAGACGGGCTCGTGGACCCGGACGAAACCGTCTACTGCAACGGCAAGCACCGTTTTGGCGACCGCACCTTTCATTGCTGGGAAGAGCGCGGCCATGGCCGGGTCGACCTGCTCGATTCCATCGCCAAATCCTGCGACGTTTATTTTTATGAGCTTGCTCCCAAGGTCGGCATCGACCGCATCGCCGCCATGGCGCGAAGGTTCGGCCTCGGCGGGGGCTTCGGCCTGCCACTCTCCAGCGAAGCCGCGGGCCTGGTGCCAAGCCGGGACTGGAAGATGGGCGCCATCGGCGAGCGCTGGCACCCCGGCGAGACGCTGGTCACCGCCATCGGCCAGGGTTACATGCTGGCGACGCCCTTGCAGCTTGCGGTGATGACGGCGCGGCTTGCCAATGGCGGCCGCCGGGTGAAGCCACGGCTGATCAGGTCCATCGGCGGCGTCGAACTTCCGCTCGAGCCGGCAGAGCCGCTGGGTATCGACGCCGAGCAGTTGGCGCTGGTGGCGCGCGGCATGGAAATGGTTCTGGAGGAGGACGGCACCGCCTACCTCTCGCGACTGCGCGGCGAGGGCTTTTCCATGGCCGGCAAGACCGGCACCTCGCAGGTGCGCCGCATCAGCAAGGCCGAGCGCGAGGCCGGCGTGGTCAAGAATGAAGACAAACCCTGGCAGGAGCGCGATCACGCCCTGTTCGTTGCCTATGGCCCACAGCCGTCACCGCGCTACGCGCTCTCAGTCGTGGTCGAGCATGGCGGCGGTGGCGCCAAATACGCCGCGCCCATCGCCCGCGACATCATGCGCCGGACGTTGGAAATCGATCCCGCCGGCACGCGCGAAATCGCCGCGACCGATCCGCGCGAGGCCGGCTAGCCATGGGCTCCCGTCTCATGTTCGGGCCACGCAAGGCCGACCGCAGCGTCCTGCAAAAGCTGAGCGAGCTCAATTGGGCGATGGTGCTGACGCTCTCGGTCATCGCCGGCATCGGCATTGCCATGCAGTATTCGGTGGCGTTCGGCAGTTTCGACCCGTTTGCGCTGCGTCAGCTCATCCGCTTCACCGCCATGCTGCTGCTGCTGCTGGTAATCGCGCTCGTGGACATCCGCATCTGGATGACCCTGGCTTATCCGGCCTATCTGGCGGGGCTCGTGCTTCTGGTGGCGGTGGAATTTTTCGGCTTTTCCGGCAAGGGCGGTCAGCGCTGGCTCGATCTCGGTGTGATGACTCTGCAGCCCTCGGAGCTCATGAAAATCGGCGTGATCATGGCGCTGGCCCGCTATTTTCACGGGCTCACGGCGCATCAGGCGCGGCAACTCAAGAGCCTGGTCCTGCCGGCCCTTATACTGGCAATCCCGGCGATCCTGGTTATCCGTCAGCCGGATCTGGGCACTGCCATGATGCTGCTCCTCGGCGGTATCGCGGTGATCTTCCTGGCGGGCGCGCGGCCGTGGCTGTTTGTCACCGGCGCCATCGCCGGTATCGCCGCCATCCCGGTGATCTGGAACCTGCTGCGTCCCTATCAGAAGGAGCGGGTTCTGACCTTCCTTAACCCCGAGCGCGATCCCTTGGGCGCCGGCTATCAGATCCTGCAGTCGAAGATCGCACTCGGCTCCGGCGGGCTCTTTGGCAAAGGGTTCATGGAAGGCACCCAGAGCCACCTCAATTTCGTGCCCGAGATGAAGACCGACTTCATTTTCACGGTCCTGGCCGAGGAATTCGGCGTGGTCGGCGGTGTCGGTCTGCTCTGCCTCTACCTCGTACTGCTCGGCTATGCGGCGCTGATCGCCGTCTCCAGCCGCAACCAGTTCGGCCGCCTCCTGGCGCTCGGGCTCGCCTTTGCCCTGTTCCTTTACGTCTTCATCAATATGGCGATGGTCATGGGGCTGGTGCCGGTGGTCGGCGTGCCGCTGCCGCTGGTCTCTTACGGCGGCTCGGCCATGCTGACCATGATGATCGCCTACGGTCTGATCCTTTCCGTGGCGCTCAACCGGCGGCTGTCGATCCCGCGCAAGCACCCGTTCGGATAGGTCGGCTGCCCGCCTGGCGGCCCTTCAACGCCGTGGCTTAAGGTTATGGACAGTTTCCACGGCCGATGGTACAGGGCGATCTGGGGTTCGCTGCAATTGGATTGTAACCGATTGAGCGGAGCCCCGAATTATGTCCGACATAGACGCGAAGAGCGACGTCGACCTGACAAATTGTGACACCGAGCCCATTCACATTTCGGGCGCCGTCCAGCCACACGCTTACTTCTGTGCATTTCTTCCGGATACGCACCGCATTTGCGCGGTCAGCGAAAATCTCGCCGGCGTGGTTGGCGCGTCCCCCGGAGACCTCATCGGGCGTCCGGCCACGGCAATCATGGTCCCGGCTGCTGCCGAAAGCGTGGCGGCGGCATTGGGACGGCAGGGCGATGCCACGTCATTCGAAGCCAAGCTCGGAGACGGCGAGGACTACTGGGCCCATTCCTATTGGACCGACGATGTCCTTGCGATTGACCTCGAGCCGCTTGGTTCCGGAGCAGCGACCGATACCGCGGTGCGCAGGGTCACCGCGGAGATATCCAGACTGCGGCTGAGCGACGACATCGAGGAGCTCATCGGCGCCTTTGCCGATGCGGCGCAAAGCGTCCTCGGTTTCGATCGCACCATGGTCTACCGGTTCGACGGCGCGTTCAACGGCACTGTCGTCGCGGAACGTTCGTCGGATCATGCGCCAGGCTCGTTTTTGGGATTGACCTTCCCCCATTCCGACATACCGGCGCCGGCCCGCGCGCTCTTCATCCGAAACCGCGTGCGGTCCATCCGCCGCGCCGACTACGAGGTGGCGGAGATCGTCCCGGCACTCAACCCCTTGACCGGCGCGGCCTTTGATCTCTCGGATTCGACGATCCGAAGCGTCTCGCCGATCCATATCGAGTATCTCCGGAATATCGACGTCAAGGCCAGCTTCTCGATCTCCCTGATCGTCGACAACCAGTTGTGGGGCCTTATCGCGTGCCACCATTTCCAATCGGAGCGATACGTACCGCCGGCGGTCCGGGCGTCGTGCATCCTGATGTGCGAGGCGTTTTCGGTGCGGCTTTCGGAGATAAATGCCAAGCGGCGCGCGGCGCGTCTGACCGGCAAGCTGCGCCGGATCAACGAGCTCCAGGACAGGGACATCGCCGATAAGACCCTCGATCAAACCGCTTTCCTCGCGGCAGCCGGGACGGAAGTCCTGAGCATCCTGGACGCCGACGGCGTCGCCATCCAAATGGCGGACTTCAGCACGAATCTCGGCCTATTGCCGTCGGACTCGCGCATCGAGCAGGTTCGCTCCGCGGCCAGGGCCGCGCTCAAAACGGAGCCGCGCGCGGTTCTGGCGACTGACACTATTCAATCGCTCGATCTGGACCCTGCGGAGGACTGCGCCGGCATTCTGTTTTTCGCGCTTCCCGGAGGGCAGGGCGACATTCTCGCCGTGCGCAGGGAAGAGCCGCAGCCGATCAGCTGGGCCGGCGACCCGGACAAGAAGGTATTCGCCGATCCCGAAACCAAGCGGCTGCACCCGCGCCGGTCGTTTGAGCTGTTCCGGGAGCTGCGCCGCGGCCGCTCGGCGCCGTGGCCGGCGGAAACCGCCGATATCGTGCCCGATCTCGCCAACATGATCTACAAGATCCTCGTGCGCAAGGCGTTCGAGAAAAAGCTCGAGAATCTGGTGGAAGCCCTGACCGAATCGAATACCGAGCTTGAGCGTTTCGCCCACGTCGCGTCGCACGACCTGCGCGAGCCACTGCGCATGATTGCGGGCTTCAATAAGCTGATCGCCGATCGCTGCGGCGAAAGCCTGAACGATGACGGACAGGAATATGTGCGGCTCACCGTGGACGCCGCGACCCGCATGCAGCAGCTCATCGACGACCTGCTCGCCTATGCGCGGCTCGGCCAGGAGGGCGAACGGGTCGGGGTGGTCGACGTCGACAAGATCATGAGCGATGTTCTGGAAAACATCGGCGAAGCCATCGCAGACAGCCGCGCCGAAGTCACCTATGGCGCGCTCCCGCGCGTTGTCGGAAATGACATCCGGCTGACGCGGCTCCTCCAGAATCTGGTCGGCAACGGGATCAAGTATCAGCCGCCGGACCGCGACCCGAAGGTCCATGTCAGCGCCGAGCGCGACGGTGCCGACTGGGTGTTTTCCGTGAGAGATAACGGAATGGGCATTGCCGAGGAGTACCAGGCGCAGATATTCGAGCCGTTCAAGCGCCTGCATGGCAAGCAGGAATTCAGCGGCACCGGGATCGGCCTGGCGATCTGCCGGAAAATCGTCGACGGGTATGGCGGCCGCCTCTGGGTCGCGTCCTCCGTGCCGGGGGAGGGCAGCGTGTTCAAGTTCACGATCCCGGTGCGGGACGAGGCCGACCTGGCGTAAGCGGCTCGTGGCCGGAAACCGCATGCGCGACCGCTAAGGAAAGCTCGATATTGAGCCGAAAGGCGAAGGCCGCCTCGTTTAGGAGTGCGGCGTGTGCGCCGACTTCGCGTCCGGCGCGGTCGAAGGCCCGGCGGTAGCGGATCTTGAAGGCCTCCCGGTCCGCAATGTCGGGGAAGTCGTAGAAGGCAAGCTCGTCCGCGGTCAGGCCCGGGGAGCGCGCCAGCACGCGGCTGAGGACCTGCCCGCCGTTGAGGTCTCCGAGATAGCGCACATAGGCATGGGCGATCAGGCCGACGCCATCGTCTGCGGCAAGCCGGGCGATACGGGCCGCATAACGTTCGCCCTCGGGCAGGTGTGCAAGCGAGCGCCGCCAGTCCCGGCCGGCCAGCGCCGCGAGATCCGATTCCAGCGCCGGCGTCCGGTAGACCGTCGGCTCCGCAATGCACCGCACGCCGGACGCGGCGCGATGCCGCTCGAGCCCGGCCTCCAGGGCGCGATAGGCGGGCAGCAGATTGGCGATCAGGAGCGCATGGCCGGCGCGCTCGGCCTCGCCCCGCAAGACCCGCCGGACATAGCCGGTGCGTTCGGCCTCGGCATGCAGCGCGTGCGTGTGCGCTCGCAACGCGTCGGCCAGTCCGGTCGCTGGCTCGCTGGCCATCTCCATACACCCAGACTAGCAAAAAACGACCGCCCTCTTCCACCGGCGCGCCGAACACATTACAATTGAATACAATTGACCCGCCATGCGTTGCGGTATAGAAGACCGCGCCGCGCAGGCGGCAATGACTGCAGGAGATTTAGGCAAGGGCCGACCAGGAAGCGACCCGGCACAAGCCCAGCGAGACGGGACAAATCTCCTAAGCCATTGAAAACCTTTTAAGGATGGGCCGTTAGCTCAGTTGGTAGAGCAGCTGACTCTTAATCAGCGGGTCCGGGGTTCGAATCCCCGACGGCCCTCCACCCAAGCCCTTGCAGACGCTGCGCTTTTTCTGATCGGGCGGGATCTAGGCATCCGGGCAAGCACCGAATAAGCACAGCATAATGACTTCGGTTGGCAAAGTACTGTGCGTCCCTGTTTTTCTGTGCCATTCATACTGTATCGAAACTTCCAGCTGAGATTTAGAGCATATTGTCCGAGATGCAAAGTACCGGCTCTCGGATCTGCTGTAATGGATATCGCCTGGCGAGAGGAATCAGCGCTTGAGCGCCCAAGTTCCACGAGGTGTAGCGGATGTCGGTGCCAATCTTCCCTGTTTTCTAAGCTCGAAAGCGGCCCAACGCATATCGTACTGCCAAGTGTAGAGGAATTTGTCCGACGACCTTATTTCGTGCTCGTACTCCTCCCAGATTTTCTTTGCTAGGTATAGTATTGTGGCTTCACCGCCCGCATCCTCAAGCGCTTTGTACAGCCACACCATCATGTCCAATCGGCTCGCCAATCAAACCTCCTGTCAAAGGCCAACAACTTCGTCCAGAATAGCATCGTTGCGTCGAAGAGGATTCACTTCGTCTCTCAAATGGCCAGCGCGGCTTGAGGGGTGCCAATCTCCTCTTGGTTGAATCGGCTATGTACGAATGGACTGCCACAATATATGGTGTCGTGAGTTGGGATGAACACAAAATAAAGAGAAAATATGGCAGTCTGGGGAAAACATTACGAAATTGAGATACCTAAACAGCCTCGTCCTAGGCGCCGCACCTCGAAACCGCTGTACGCTACCGAACTAGGCGCAATGTACTGCGGTAAGTCTGAGAAGGTGTTGAAGAGCAGACGGCTTAAGGAGCTTCACGGCCAGGCGCAGCTGATTTTCACCTCGCCCCCGTTCCCGCTGAACACCAAGAAGCGGTACGGCAACCTTCAGGGTGACGAATACGTGCGATGGTTCGCGCGATTTGCTCCTCTTCTTCGCGAATTTCTTGTCAACGACGGTTCCATCGTCATTGAGATCGGGAACGCATGGGAGCCTGGTCGCCCCGTTATGTCTACGACGGTTCTCAGGGCCCTTCTGGCATTCCTCGAGAGGGGTGGCTTGCACCTTTGCCAGGAATTCGTCTGGTATAACTCGGCACGGCTGCCTTCTCCGGTTGAGTGGGTCAATAAAGAACGCATTCGAGTAAAAGATGCATTCACACGCATCTGGTGGATGTCCCCTACAGAGCGTCCAAAGGCCGACAATCGAAAGGTGTTGAAGGAATACAGTCCCAGCATGAAACGGCTAATCGAGACGGGAAAATACAATGCTGGTGCCCGGCCATCTGAGCATCATATTGGGGCGGAGAGCTTTAAGACAAACAACAATGGGGCCATTCCACCCAACGTTGTTGGTGCGGACGAAATGCATTCATTGAACGACCTGATCACTCCGAGTTCTGTCCTAAAGGCTGCCAACACTGGCTCGCGCGACACCTATCGAGACTTCTGCAACGAACGCGGTGCCTCTATCCACCCTGCCCGTATGCCGCGAGCTCTTGTGGAGTTTTTCCTAAAGTTCCTGACAGAAGAGGGCGACCTCGTACTCGATCCATTCGGAGGTAGCAATACCACGGGCGCGACTGCGGAGCAGATGGGTCGCCGTTGGGTTTCAGTAGAGGCGGAATGGGAATATGCCGTCCACTCTATCGGCCGTTTCGATCCTGAGGCGCTTGTTGGCTGTGATCGTGAATTATCGATCTTTGAGCTGGTTGAGACTAGGGACAAGGATAGAACGTTGTTTGATGAAGACTGGTCCGACGCGTCTATTTCAACCGCTTCGTAATTGCTTCAATTTGGTCCGCAAATCGATCTTTGATCGTTGCGTAGAAGTCTTGGAGTTGATTTAGGTTTTCTCTCGATATCGCTTCTCCTGACCCGGAAACACCGCGGCGGATCACACTAGTTTCATTTTCGTCCATCCAAGCAATTGCGTTCTCAATGGCCTTTTCGGTGGCGATCATTCTATCGCGTAGGTGTTGCGGGTCCGATGAGGTCAACTGAAGGAATGACGCGGCGCCCAGCCACATTCGCGGCTCGTCCTTATATTTGCTGTGTTTCCTAAATACGCTGCTTCTGTACAAAGGTGCCACCGCATCGTAGACTGCCTGAGGTGACCGGCGAGATTCACCTCCGGTTTTCCCTTTCTGGCTAAGTCTCTCCGCTTCGGTGCGGCCGAGATTCGTCAGGCTGTAGGTATTTTGCCGTACCTTCTCAAGCCAACCACGTCGGATCGGGTTTTCCTTCTTTGTGGTCCCCATTATCTCCATCATGACCCGTTTGTGGTCCGGATACTGCGCCTCATATCCGCGGCACCCGAATCGATTCGGGTTGCGCTTCCAGGTCGCCACCGTCAAATCCCACTCCGAAAACTCGGCTTTGCCTTCAGCATCCAAATCGACAGCACCGAATAGGATTTCCTGGGCCGCCGTAAGGGCCTTTGAGCTCTCATATCCCATTTCCACCCCCATCTCGACTAAGCAACTGGTCAGTCATCTCCCATGCCGCATCGATGAAATCGGCGCACTCCATCTCAGCGTCAGCCGCGTACTGCATGAAGGTGAATTCGGTCACGGCATCTCCCGCAATCTGTTGCCGCACGTACAATCTCTTCAGAATGTCGAAGCACTTCAGAGCGACAAAGTGCATGAACGTCTTGTTGCCGACCTTACCCAGACCACTTGAGCCTCCGGCGCCCCTTCTGACGCGCATCGCCTCCTTGCTGTTGGGGTTGATCCATACTATGCCGGAGAACAGCGGGTCCTCGATAATCGTAGGGTATTCTGCGCCACCAGGAATTGTGCGTCGTTCAGGCGGGTACTCCTCCATCCCTGGTGCATGTTCGCCGCAGAGGAGAATCTCAGGCACGTCGCTTCCGGTATCGCCTTTGCCCTCCTTTGGAGGGACCCTCTCGGTACTTACTGGGATCGAAAAGTCACGATAGGCCGACGCGTCAGCGCCGTACCAGATCCGGACGTCGGCGTTGCCCTCCATGTGTCTGACGGTAAGCCTGCCATGTCGTCCGATGGCGCCGAATCTCGAGTCCAACACCTCGCCGTCTATGAGGGCGTCGTCAAGGGGCCCCTCTGGTGTCTGAAAAGTGATATTCAATCTCAGACGCTGACCCTGCAACAAAGGCTCAGCGGGAATCTCCAATTCAACGTCTGTCGCCGCAATCGTCCAAAACTCACGTCGATTGGATTGCAAGCTACCGTCCTCGGTCTCCAGCCAAATTTCGCCAAGACCAGATGTGTGCGCGGTGAGCATTCCATCGGGGTCAAGAGTGAACATCCCCTCCGGCTCAGACCTCAAGATTAGGCCGGAGGCACGGACGGGTCTCTTGCTCCCGTCCTCGTGATGCTCTAGACAACGATGCAGAAGGGGAATTTTTGTCCCCGCTATAAGCGTAACGTCTCGTAGATTGGGTTCCAGGATAATCTCATGGATTTCGGTTCCGTATTCGATCGGTTCGCGTGGTTCCTTTCGGCCACTACCTGAAGCACCGGAGCCTGCACCATCTGAACCGTCCCCGGAGGCTGCACCCGAAGAGTCGGGGTCAAGATACTTGCGCATCAGTTCCCTAATATTGCTAAGGGCACTGCGGGCGCGTTCTCGGTCTCTTGGTGCCGTGTTCTCGGCCATCGCGCGGTGTAGGTCTTCGGCAAGCTGCTTGACGTGCTCAGCCGCCCACTCCCTCAAGGCTCGTACCAGAGCAGAGTCTGACAGGTGTTGCCGGGTGGCGCCGTCCTGGTGTTCATCCGTCAACGAAGGACAACGGAGCTCTCCGTATATAAAGCTGGCCGCACTCAAACCGTGCAATTCCTGAGGAGTCCAGGTAGCAACGTTATTACGTTGGTTCCAAATCCGTATGACATTCTTGGCGCGAGTCTTCGGTGAAATTTGGAGCTGGCTTTGGCTCGTGCTTAGCCTTAGGTACCCTGTCTTGCCCGGTTCCTCGAAGACCTTTATTGACTCGCTGGTCCCGGGGTCAGGCAACAAGTCCGGTATCTTAAACTCTCGAGGTGTCTCGAACCCGGGAAAGGGTGGGATCTCGGTAGGTCTTACCGGTCCAGGGCCCGCAATCTCTCCATCCCGGACCACCCAGACTTGGCAGGTCTCAATGGTAAGTGCTGTCTGTCCGTGGCTGGCGATGATCTCGGCGAGCCCGGTTCCGGCTAGTGTTCGCAGTTTGGGCTTCCGACGGCCGATCCAATCTTGGACCTGCTCCAGATAAGCGATGGTGAACGCTTGCCGTTCGTGGAATACAGATTTTGCGGCTTCTGGCAGAAGGTTGATCTGCATACCGACCATAGAAAGTGCCTCGTTCAGGCGACTTGTAGGGTCGGACTCTTCGATGTTGTCGAGCCTGACGCCATGATGATTCGCAAAACCTGGTTTGTATCGTTCCTTCGGTTGATCGTTTATAAAGCCTTTCCTGGTTCGCTTGCCCTCGTAGCAGGACTCCAAAAAGGCGGTTCTAGTAGCGCCGCGCACCATGAATGCCTTACCCCCGTTACCGTGCCCGGCCTCGATGTCATCTGCGCGATCGGTTTGACCAGCTGTCGGGTCGGACCAATTGGTCCAGCCCTTAAAATTCTCAGCGGGCGCGCCTGCGAAATCCAATACGGCGAGGGTGCGCTGAGCCGTATCGGCGACAACTACTATCTGACGATCTATCTCGTCCTTAATACCGAGCCGAGAGTATTGGTCCTTGGAGTTTTTGACGAGTTCGGGCAATCCGTCTCGCACGCTACGGAAACGGCCGGTGAGCTGATTCAACGTCTCGACCGGATCTATAGGGATTTCTTCAGGGAGGATGAATTCCCGCATACCTTGGACCTGTGGCTTAGGTTCTAAAGACATATTCGCCTTAAAGTTTAAATTTTGCATCTGTTTTTCCCTTTGGTGATGCAAATCGCTTTTCGACTTCCGAAATGGACTGTTTGAGCGCTCTAATTATCTTTTTCACTTCAGAATCGTCCCACTCATAGAGCTGCCGGTTTGAGAGGTTCCCGATGCGGCCAATAGCATCAAGCGCTTTATTTGTGCGACCTTCAGCTAATTCTCTGAATTTATTATGTTTTTCAGATCGTCTGATGTTGTTTTCTGACTTATCAGCCATGGAGGCTCTCCAGTTTTATCTCTGATATGAGACATTTTTGACGATTTAGAAAAATTAAATGTGGTTTGAGTATCATATTTGTCAATATATTTGACCAAATACTTTTGCATTTATGAATTTTATGGGTATCTATTTCGGCCATAAACTACGGTTTTCGGCGACATATTAATTGCTTGAAGTGGCAAGAAATTTGGGTTTTGCCAAATGAAACTTTCTCGAAATGCCGACAAGGACGACCTTGTGGCTTCTTCGAGCCATTTACTGAGTGCACTGAGCCGCGCTAGAATGCATTCGCGGTCGCCGGTGGGGCGATCGTGGGGCGTTGGAACCCCGACAGAAGCACCCAGCCCGTATGGGCCGGGTGGCGTGAAATGTTCAGGGCCGCCCGGTTCGCCGGACGGCCTAAAATAGCGCGCGCGCCAGCTTCTGTCGCGTTCCAAACACCCGGCTCGCCAGGGTCGCCCCCGTTTGGTTGAAGCAGAGGGGTGACATGGCACGGCCTAGCTCAAGACATTCGATTGCGGTTTTTCTGATTTCGGCACTTTTGACGTCCGTTGTCTTAACTTCGGCACAGGCGCAGAACACCGAGCGTACGGAGGAAGTTGCTGCGACCCTTGGACAGCTGCTGTCCGATTTGATGACCAAGACCTACATGTGTCAGCGTCAGTTGGGTGGGCTTGGCCACTATCAGTTGGCCATGTCATGGGCCGAGAGGACTATGAGGCAAGTCGGGCTCAGCACGCTGGAGGCGGCGGAGCTGGTGAACACACACCACGAGAGGCTGGAAAAGGAACGTCCCGATCTTGAAATGGCCAAAGCTGCGGAGGAGAGCGAGATGGACGTGTCAGTCGAGCTCTTTCAGGTCTGCAGCGAAGACGTCAACGAACTCTACCGTCTCATAAACCTTCATCTTGCGAGGCTTGGGCTGAGATAGGATCGAGCCGATTGCTCGCCAAGGACCAGAGCTTGAAATGGCAAGGGAAGGGGCCCGGTCTGACGCCGGACCCCGCCCCGTCGGCACGGATCATAGGGAAGGAGGTACCCGGGTCCGCGCGGTGACTGTTCAGTCCATGTAGGCGCCCAGCATGCGCGCGCCTCTCTGGGCGGCCGCCTCGCGCTCCTGCATCTCGACGACCTTGGCGTACGCCCGCCTGCCGATCGGGTCCCTGGCCGCCCTGGCGTGTGCGGTCCCGGCATCGCAGCCGTCGCGCTCAATGATGCGCTCCACCACCGAGTCGTAGAGGTCCTCGGCGCGCTTCCGGACCGCCCGGCAGTCGGCGCCCGCCGAGGCGACCGCCTTCTCGATGATCTCCAAGCTGTGCATAGCGTCCATGCTTGTCGCTCCCTTATGTACTTCGCTTTGGCCGCCCTGCCGGCGCACTCCCAGCTCCTCCCTCAGCCGGGCGATCTCGGCCTCCAGCTCGAATATGCGGCGCAGGTCGTCGTCCGCCGCGTTGAACCCGGCGAGCTCCTCGTCGAGCCGGTCGCGCCGGCGCTCAAGCTGCTCCACCCTGGCCCTAGTCCGCTCCGAGGCCTGCCTGCCCGTGATCTTGGCGTAAGGCACGGGTCAGTCCTCCTCCTCGGGGATGGCGGGGACGACCCGGCGCGTCAGCTCCTCAAGTGTGTAGCGCTTGGATACCGGCGTGCGGGCCACCTCGGCCTGCTCGCACCAGGTCGGCGCCGACATCCAGCCGGACCACTTCGCGTGCGGCCTGGCCATGCGAGCCGGGCGCCCGTCGTCGGGGATCCCGGCGCGCCTCAGCGCGGCCAACAGGTCGAGGCATGCCAGACGGTACGCGACGGCGGCCTCCTCGAGACCGGCGAGCGCGCTGTCTACGGACCTGGCTGCCGCCACGTAGGACTCCACCGCCTTCGAGGCCTCGGCCCTTGCGGTCCGACGACGCCCGCGCTCTTGTGTTGCTGCTTCGGCCGCCGCGCGATCCTCCGCTACGCGGAGCGCCTCGCCGGCGTCGTCGGCCTCCTCGGCGGCGTCACGCCTGCGGGCGCGGAGCTTGCGGATCTCTCTATCTGGCTTTCCGTCGGTGATCGCCTCTGCGATCCCGGCGTCCAGCCTCTCGTACTCGGCCTCGGCGTCCGAGCGCCTCTTCATCAGGCTGTCGAGCATTCCCGTCGGTTCCTATTCGGGTGGGTGTGTGCGCGTACGTTGCACAGATCTTGCCTCGGGCGAAGCCAGCATTCACTTTCGGAGGACAAATGGTAGTCACGGAATCTTGCGCTGACAGTACGGGGAATCGAAACCGTTAGTCCACGGGGAGCACCGGGAGCACCATTGAGCACTCGATAACAGGAGCACGCATGAGTGCTACATTTCCGGCTCAAGCGGCTGAAATATCAGCACTTTTTCATAAGGCCAATCTAATAAAATCTCTTGAGTCGACAATAAGCCATGCAAACTCGAGAACTCAACGCGCACAATATACACGATATCCATGTAGTTGAATAATAACTAAATCATTGATTTTAGGAGATTTTTTATCCACAATATGTGGTATCGAGAGATCGCGCCGTCCCGGTGGGGTCCAAACCACCGGGCTCCGGCGCTACTCACTTCTTGGCATGAGGTGCGTGGACCAGATCATCTCGAAGGGCCGGGGGTCCAAACTCCGGCCCGCCCTCCCTCGAGCGTGGAGACTATATAAATGGCGACCATCCCGAAGAAAAGGCGGAGTTCGATCGCGCAAAGAAAAGCTGATATGCGATCGTCGCTATGGCCGGACATCGACGAGTCCATTTTGTGGGATCGCAAGAGGTCAGATGGCTGGCTGAGCATCCCCCGAGCAATGCCGCTATTGCTGCAAATTATGGACAGTCTTTCGAAGGGTAAGCCCGTTTCCGCAACATACTTGGATTTGTGGTGCCGGACCTACGATGACTCCTTCGTTATCGCAAACAAGCAACGCGAAATGGCCTACTACTCCGGTTTCACCGGCGAGCGAGCGGTGCGCACTTGGATGACCCGTATGCGCATACTGCAGGACCTTGGCTTCATCGATATCTTGGAGGGTCCGAATGGGCCAATCAGCTATGTGTTGATTTTCAACCCCTACTTTGTGGTTCGTGATCATGACGAATCTGGACGAGTCAATGCTGCGCTAATCAATTCGCTAACCCAGCGTATGATTGAAATCGGCGCCCATGACTTGGACAAGCCGCCACGGGAACGAAAAAAGAAAGGCACAAAATAGTGCCGCTAAGGACTATCTTCCGGACTCTCAAGCCGTACCGCTAGCAGCGACTCCACGAACCCCCGCATCTCAGGCGTCGATAGGCAGCTGAGGACGGTATCGCGGTCCTCCTCGCTCGCAAGAGGCGTGCTGATGCCGCGCCCGTGCTCGTCGCGAAGTGACCCCTCCCCGTGGCCGGCGGCGCAGCGGACCCGGACCCCATTCAGCACGTAACAGCCGTCCCGGCCCACATACTGGACCACGATGCTAGGGTAGGGGGCCATCCTCGGCCTCCGTGTCCTCGACGTCATCTTCCTCGTCGGCAGGGCCGATCCGCCGCCCATCGACGTCGTAGTAGACGACGGCCATGCCCTCACGAGCGACGTGCTCGAACCGGCCCGCCACTGCAGTCCGCTGGTCGACCCGCTGGACCTCGTCCCGCATCGTCTTGTCCATCAGCTTCATAAGCACCCTGGCGTCGACGTGGCGGGTCTCGAAGCGCATCACGGGCTCGAAATCGTCGTCGAGCAGCGGGCGCCCCGTCTCGGGGTCGAGCTCCGGCACCCACTCCCCGATGCCCAGGGCGCAGGCCGTCTCGACGACCCGCTCCCTCAGGCCCTGCCGCGCCGCCTGCAGGGCCGCGTCCCAGAGGTCGGCGAACTCGGGGTCCTCGCGCCAGCCGTAGGCGGTCATCCTGTTGATGCCGAGGAGACGGGCCGCCTGGGAGACGTTTCCGGTCTCGGCCAGCAGGCCGATGAACTCGTCCCTGACTGAGGCTGGAAGCATGGATTCGGTTCCCTCATCTGTGCCCGGTTCGGTGTTCGGCGATAGGCGGCGGGTGCCATGTCCTTGATCGGGCTGCGACTATCTCGGCCACTCCCGCCGATCAACGGTCAGATGCTCTGGCCGGAGATTGGCGCCGATATCTCAGGCGCCGCTGCGTCAACCGTCACGGAGCAGTTTGCCAAATCGGTAGGGCGGTTGAATGCCAGCGTTGATTGTTTTGATCGTTCTTCGCTGTTTCCAGGGGCCGAAGGATCGAGGGCGGTCGAGGCGGTCAGGGCAATATCCGACAACTAACGCACAAAGGTCCGCAATAAGTACCGACACCGCAGGAACTCGGCGGAGCGCTCACAAAAGGCATTGCGATTATTGCCCTGACCGCCCTGACCGCCTCTATTCTTCCAGGTCCGCGAAATCGCGGATGGCGTCCATGTGGATCTTCTTCGAGAAGTCCTCCTTCAAGTCCAGGCCGTTCAGGTAGGCGACCCTCCTGCCGTCCTCCCTGGGCCTGGACTGCTTGAACCGCGCGCCTGCGCTGTTCAGGTCCTTGATGAAGTGCTCCTTACGGCCGCTGAAGTGCAGGCCTTCGTCCAGAGTCCATGAGATGAACGCCTCCCAGAACCTGTCCTTACGCACGCGGTGGCCTGGGCCCTTGACGACTTCCGTGTCCAGAAACCACTTCACCGGGCTTGTAAGCTTGTGCATCTGCATCACCTCGGCCTTGCAGCTGCGAGGCTGCACGAAGTGTCCCCGACTTTTCAGACGGTCGAGTCCGTCGAGTGCCCAGTTCAGTATGCCCGGCAGCTCTTCGCGCAATTTGTCGGTCAGTCCTTTGTCCTCGCGACCGAGGAAGCTCTGCCGGGTGACGATCACGATCATCCTCGATCCCAGCGCGTCTGACGTGTCCTTGAGCTGCAGTACCTCGTTGGACACGATCAAAAAGCGGGTGTTCAGCTTGCCTTCCCAGTTTTCGATTTTCTTGCGTTCGACGGATACAGAGTCTTCTCCTGAAATGGTCAGAAGAGTTTCTACGAGACCGGTGGAGTTTATGTTCTTGCCATGGCGCATGTCCGAAATTACCGCCAGCTGCTTGCCAATCAGTGGCTGGAGGCCGAACCTGCCTGCCAGATTCCTGGCGATAGGTGAGGTGTAGTTGCCTTCCCCGATGAGGCTTTGCAAAACACGAGTGTACACGCCCTTCCCAGCGCGGGGAGGGCCGACGAACAGTACGATCTTCTGCAGGGAGGTGTCCTGGGTCAGAAAGTAGCCGGTCGCCTCCTGCAGCGTCTCGATGCAGTCGGGCTCGTTCGGGAAGATTTCCTCAAGAAACCTCATCCACCGTTTCGGCAACGGCGCGTCGGGATTGTAGTGCACGGGCGTTCCGTTCACCGAGAAGAACCGTTCGTCGGCCGCGAGCAGCCTCCTCGTCGGCAAGTGCAGCAGCCCGTTAGCGCATACCATCAGCTGATCGGCCCGCGGGTCCTCGGGCGCCTGATTCAACCAGCTCGGCGCGTGGTCGGGACCCTGGCGCAGTGACCTGGCCGCCTCTTCTATGTTCGCTATCTTGTGCTTCCCTGCAACGAACCGCTTTACCTCCGGTTCGGCCTTGCTGCTGTCGGTATAGGGCCGGCCGTCAGACCACTTCCAGCACCAGGACGTGAACCGCTCGTGAGGGACCGCCACGTAGTGGTTGAGCTGCCGATCGTACCTGAACCACTCGGAGTTTGAGCGCAGCAGCGCCTTGCCTTTAAGCATCTCCAACGCCATGGTCATGGGCGCATCGCTCGCCAGCGGCGTCGCGGAGCCGTAATCGGTCGCCTGTCCGACGATGTCGGATACGGCGTCGGCTCTCCCAGCGTCGAAATCGTCTTCTGCGGCCGTCCTCGGGATAACATCGTCCCGGCCCGCATCCAGCAGCAGTCTGTGCAGGGAGCGGTATGTGATGAGCGGGCGGTCGCCCGTCGGGCGGAGACTGTCCCAGCGGGCGCCGATTATGTCGCCGTGACCGGCGTACTCGGGGTCGCCCGTCGAGCAGTCTATGAACTCCTGCCTGGCCGACCCGTTGGAGGCATGGTGGCAGGCACACATCACCTCAAACCATCTGTCGTGTTCCCTGAAGTCCTCAGGGTCGAGCGCCTCCAGCATCGCCGCAATCTCTTCCGCGTCGTACTCGCCGCCGCCGTTTGAAAGAGTCACAGCCGTCTTAGCAATCGCGTCCAGTAGGGCACCAGGCACCGGAGGTGCGCACCATAGGTCGCTCTCATTTGCCGCCCAGCGGTAGGCTCTGCCCGTCTCGGGGTGGGTAGAGCCGGGGGCGACGACCTGTCTCCCGACCGACTTGAACTCGATGCCAGGGAATTCGGGCAGGCTGTTCCTGACCGATGCGCCGGGCGGAATCGAGAGGTAGTAGTGTTCGCCGCCGCTGCCCGTCTCAACCCTCGGCCATTCGGTAGGATCCAGTCCCAGCGACAACACCAATTCATCAAAGGGTTCGACTTCTTCCCAGCCCTCGCCGAAGTTGCGCGGGTCGACGTCGATCACCAGGTCGGTGGGGCGCAGGCGCACGCCGACATTTCCTCCCCGTTCCATGTGGCCGATCTGGTCCTCGTTGCGGTAGGGCCGGCGTGTCCAGTCTTTGTCTCGCGGGATCTTCTGGCCGTCGCGCAACGGTATGAGCTGGTAGCCTGCCTCGATCAGTGGCCCAAGCGTCGGCGTCCTGGTTCCCGACCCGATATTGAGGGGCGCCGAGGCACCGCTCTCGCTAGGCTCGTTCGCTGGCTTATCTCCGCGTGTCGTGGTGCTATCATCCGTCATGTGATTGTCCTTTCCAGCAGATTGGTTGATCCGTCCTAAAAAACTTGGCCCGTCGGCCCGCGCCGGCGGGCCCATTCTTTCTTCGCCTGGTCACTGTGTGGCGGTCTCGGTCCGTCATCGCGGTCCTTCCCCAATCACGTAGGCGTCGAGCTCGTCGCGGCGGTAGCGCACGGCCCTGCCTGCCTTGTGGTATGGGGGACCCTCGCCCCTGGACCTGAAGGTCCTGAGCGAGCCGGGGCTGAGGCGCAGGTATTCCGCGGCCTCGACGGTGTCGAGCCAGGGTCTCTTGCAGAATTCTGGGGATGTGTCGCTGGCCATATTGTCCTCCTGTCCAGACGCGTCAGCCGAGTTGCCGATCCCCTCAGGACGCACTAAGCCATTGAGGGAAAGCGGCTTTCTTTCGACTGTCTGGATGGGAGTCGTTGGTCTCGCCTACGACTTCGTCGATTATGCCGATTCGCGCCAATCAGGGTCAACCAACGTTTCAGGCCTGCCGTTCAGTCCTCTCAAAAACGTAGTCCTCAAGCGCCTGCGCGTGGGGCCTCAGCGCCTCGACGAGGTGCTCTGGGTGGACGTAACCGCCGCTCGCCCCCGGCAGCTTCTGCCCGAGGAGGAGCGCGCTCTCGGCGTAGGGCACCCCCGCAGCGATCATCATCGTCCTAGCATGGTGTCGCAGGGCGTGGGGCGATGGCATGCTCTTCTGCTTGGGCTCGCTGATGTGCCCTGTGGCGCTGGTGACTGAGGGCCAAAGCCACTCGCTCTTGAGCAGCAGATCGTCCCTCAAGCGCTCGGTCAACATTTGGGTGAGGCGGTTACCCGCTGGGAATACTAGCTGTCCGCCCGTCTTCATATGGGTGAAGGTCAGTGTGCGCCCCTCAGTGCTAAAGTCCGCCCGCCGCACCGACAGGATGGAGCTGCGCCGGGCGCCTGTCAGCAGTGTGGCGCGCTGCAGGTCCCGCATCAGGGGCGAAAGCTTGGCGGTCTCCTTCCACCAGCCGGCGATGTCCAGCGGCTCGACCTGCCTTGGCTTCGGCACGGGTATCCTGACGGCACACACAGGGTTGGACGTCACCGTCTCGTCAATCCGCATCGCCGTGTTGATGAGCGTCCTCAGCACGCGCATGGTGCTGGCGGCCGTCGTCCTGCCGCTGCGCCGTTCCAAGGTGTAGAACAGCTCCCGTACCTCGGTCCGAGTGATGTCTGCCACGGCCCGGCGCCTCAGTCCCCTGAGGTACTTGTTCAAGACGTAGCGGTAGTCCTCCTCTGTGGCTTTGCGCAGGTGTCTGTCGGCGAGGTGCGCCTCGAAGGCCTCAGCGAGCGTGATACCCGAGCCCCTGGGTGCGGCGGTCGGGTCGATGCCCGACTGAATTTCCGACATCAGCGCCTTCGCGCCGCGCCGTGCCTCCGCCAGCCTGATGCGGTCGACCCGGTCGATCTTGACCCTGACCGTCCTGACGTGCCTGCCGTTCCGGCGCACATCGCCCTGGACCGCGTAGGTCTTGGTGGTTTTGTGGCAGATGACCATCAGCCCCTTGACCTCGGCGTCCCTGTATATCCCCGAGCCGTAGGGCAGGGCCCTGATTCTCGCCTCGGTCAGCTTCATGACCGCCATCGCCTTGTCCTCCGCAAACACAGAACCAGGCACCGGACCGTGCTCGCTTTTGGTCAGCACCGGTCAGATGTGCGAAGGACATTGTGTCGTCTAAGCTATTGAAAGTACGCCATTAATCAGCACAGGCCGGCTCTGGCCGGCGCTGCCTGCCGCGCCTCTTAATCAGCGGGTCCGGGGTTCGAATCCCCGACGGCCCTCCATTCCGCAAAATCAGCTATGCCGTGATTGCTTTGAGAACAAAGCGAGCGGCTCTAAACTCAAATCGAGAACAGCCGTCCTGGCCGAAGATATCGGGACCGGGCAACCACAACCGGTGCGACCATGCGAGAAGTTGCGATCTTGACTTTTGTTACGCTCGACGGGGTCATGCAGGCGCCGGCCGAGCCGGAGGAGGACTTCTCCGGCGATTTCAAGCATGGCGGCTGGGCGAGGCCCTATTGGGCCGAGGTGATGGCGCAGGTTGGCGAAGAGGCGATGGCCGAACCTTACGATCTCTTGCTCGGGCGGCGGACCTACGAGATTTTTGCGCCCCACTTCTCGGAGATTGGCGACGGCGATGCCGAAGCGGCCATGATGAACAACGCGACCAAATATGTTGCGACGAATACTCTCGAGAAGCTGACCTGGAAGAACGCCGTTCGCATTACCGGCGACGTCCCGGCGGAAGTCGCGCGGCTTAACGAGCAGGACGGCCCCCTGCCGCAGGTACATGGAAGCTGGCGGCTGATCCAGACTCTGCTCGACCACGACCTTGTCGACGAGTTCCGGCTCTGGACCTTCCCGGTCGTCCTCGGGGCGGGAAAGCGGCTCTTTCAGGAGCTCGGCGTGCGCAAGACCCTGGTCCGCATAAAGTCCGGAACGACACCGAGCGGTGTTGTGATGGGCATCTACCGCCGTGGTGCCGCCGGCCCCGTCGACACATTTTCCCCTTGAATGCTGCTTGATTGAAATCAAGGTTGGCATGCCGACTCGCATTAAGGTGTATCTAATTTGACACTTTAATGTGGGCGGCAGTGCCGATGCGATACAGGGAGGACACCGCAAGCCGTCTCGAGCTCCGGTCATGGGTCTGGCTGGCGGTGCTGGTGTATTGCGCAATCCCATACGCCGCGAGAGCGGCCGATGGGCTGGCACGCTTCGCCGAGGCCGCGGCTCCCGCCGGGCTGGTTCCGGGCGCCGAGCGGCTCGGGGCGTTCGAGGGCACGCCGCCGGTGGCGCCGGCTTATCGCGGCGATGAGTTGATCGGCTACGTCTTCCTCAATTCCGACTTCGCCAATGCCGGCGGCTATTCGGGCCGGCCCATCCATATCCTGGTCGGGCTCGACTCCGCGGGCGCGATCACCGGCGCCGAGCTCGTGGAGCATCACGAGCCCATCGTTCTCGTCGGCATCTCGGAGGCGCGCATCCGCAAGGTGCTGGACGCCTATGTCGGCCTGAACGTGGCCAACTTTGCCCGCGGCAGGCTGGCGCATGAGGTGGACATCGTCTCCGGCGCCACGGTCACGGTCATGGTGATGGACGACTCGATCCTCCGGGCCGCCATCAAGGTGGCGCGGCGCTATGGCCTCGGCGGCCTCGCGCCGGAGCCCGCCCGGCGGCACGGGCGCCGGATGATCGTCGATGGCGGGCTGGATACGGTGGAAGACTGGCAGACCCTGCTTGGCGACGGCTCGGTGCGCCGGCTCAACCTGACCGTCGCCGACGTTAACCAGGCTTTCGTTGAGACCGGCGACGAGGCCGCCATGGCGCGGCCGGAGGAAGGCGAGGCGGACGAGGACTTCGTCGATATCTACGGCGCGGTCGTTTCCGTGCCCGCCATCGGCCGGTCGCTCCTGGGTGATGCCGAACACGCCAATCTTCGGAAAAGGCTGGGGGAGGGCGAGTCGGCGGTCCTGGTGATGGGGCGCGGGCGTTATTCCTTCAAGGGCTCGGGCTATGTGCGCGGCGGCGTGTTTGACCGCTTCCAGATTATCCAGGGCGATGATTCGATCCGTTTCCGCGACCGGGACCACAAGCGGCTCGCCGAGGTAGTGGCCGCGGGCGCCCCGCGGTTCCGCGAGGTCGACCTGTTCGTGATTCCCGAAGACGCCGCCTTCGACCCGGCCGAGGCCTGGCGGCTGGAACTCCTTATCGCGCGCGCCACGGGCGCTACCTCTAAGGCCTTCCTCACCGTGGACATGGGCTACCAGACGCCGCCGCGCTACCTCAAGCCGGATCCGGACGCGCCGGGACCCGTAAGGGCCGCAATGGCCGGCTTCGGCACGCCGGACGCGCCGCTCTGGCAGCGGCTGTGGCGGGACAAGTCGTCGGAGGCCGTCGTGCTGGTCTTCGCCATTGCCCTCCTCACCTGCATATTCTTCTTCCAGGATACCCTGGTGGAGAATCTGGTGCTCACCGAGCGCATCCGGCTCGGCTTCATGATCTTCACCCTGGTCGGCATCGGCTGGTATGCGGGCGCGCAGCTTTCGGTGGTCAATGTGATGACCTTTGCCAACGCGCTGATCACCGAGTTCCGCTGGACCGACTTCCTGATGGAACCCCTGATCTTCCTCTTGTGGTGCTCGGTCGCCGCGTCGCTCCTGTTCTGGGGGCGTGGGCCGTTCTGCGGCTGGCTCTGCCCGTTCGGCGCGCTGCAGGAACTGATGAACAAGGCGGCCAAGGCGCTCAAGGTGCCGCAGGTGCAGGTACCCTGGCGCCTGCATGAGCGGCTGTGGCCGATCAAATATCTGATCTTCCTGGCCTTGCTCGGGGTCTCTTTCTATTCGCTGGCGTTGGCCGAGCAGATGGCCGAGGTGGAGCCGTTCAAGACCGCCATCGTGCTCAAATTCGCCCGCGACTGGCCGTTTGTCCTCTTCGCGGCGCTGGTGCTGCTGCCGGGCCTGTTCATCGAGCGCTTCTACTGCCGCTATCTCTGCCCGCTGGGCGCCGCGCTTGCGATCCCCGGGCGGCTCAGGATGTTCGAATGGCTCAAGCGTTACCGGGAGTGCGGCGCGCCGTGCCAGCGCTGCGCGAAGGACTGCATGGTCCAGGCGATCCACCCGGAAGGCCATATCAACCCCAACGAGTGCCTCTACTGCCTCAATTGCCAAACGCTTTATTGGGACGACAAACGCTGCCCCGTGATGATCGAAAAACGTCTGCGTCGGGAGCGCCGGCTGGCGCTCGCCTCGCAAAGCATGACCGGCGGGCCGACGCCGGTCGGACCACCCAAACAGACCTAAAAAGGAGGGAAGTCATGACCAAAGAGACCAAGACCAAATCCCGCGTGTCGCGCCGCGACATGCTGGCTGGAACCGCCGCGGCCGGGACGCTCGCGGGCTTGGCTGCGGCTGGCGAGCTCAAGATCGACGGCTCGCTCTTTGCCAAGCAGGCGCGCGCCGCGAACCGTGCCGAAGTGGCGCCCGGCGACCTCGACGAATATTACGGCTTCTGGTCGTCCGGACAGTCGGGCGAGGTGCGCATTCTCGGCGTGCCGTCGATGCGCGAGCTGGTGCGTATCCCGGTGTTCAACCGCTGCTCCGCCACCGGCTGGGGCCAGACCAACGAGAGCAAGAAGATCCTCTACGAGAACATCACGCCCGAGACCCGCGCCCATCTCGCGAAGGACGGCGGCATGTGGCAGAACGGCGATGCCCACCATCCGCATATGTCGTTCACCGACGGCACCTATGACGGCCGCTACGTCTTCATCAACGACAAGGCCAACACGCGGGTTGCGCGCATCCGCTGCGACGTGATGAAGGTCGACAAGATGCTGGAGATCCCTAACGCGGCGGATATCCACGGAATGCGGCCGCAGAAATACCCGCGCACGGGCTATCTGTTCTGCAACGGCGAACACCGCATCCCGATCCCCAATGACGGCCTGATCCTGGACGAGCCGGAGAAATACCACTCCATCTTCACCGCCGTGGACGGCGATACCATGACCGTCGCCTGGCAGGTCATCGTCGACGGCAATCTCGACAATTGCGACGCCGACTATCAGGGGCTCTACGCCTTCTCCACCTGCTACAACGGCGAGGAGGGCGTGACCCTGGCGGAGATGACCGCCAACGAGCAGGACTGGGCCGTGGTGTTCGACATCAAGGCCATCGAAGACGGCATCGCCAAGGGCGACTTCACGGAGATCGGCGGCGCCAAGGTGCTCGACGGCCGCAAGGGCTCGCGCTACACGCGCTACATCCCGGTCTCCAACAGCCCGCATGGCTGCAATACCGCGCCCGACGGCCGCCACGTAATGATCGCCGGCAAGCTCTCGCCGACGGTGACCGTGATCGACGTGACCCGGCTGCCGGATCTGTTCGCCGACCGGATCGGGCCGCGCGATGTCGTCGTCGCCGAGCCGGAGCTGGGCTTGGGCCCGCTGCACACGGCGTTCGATACCAAGGGCAACGCCTTCACCACGCTGTTCCTCGACAGCCAGGTGGTGAAGTGGGACATCGACAAGGCGATCCGGGCCTATGCCGGTGAGGATGTCGATCCGATCCTCGAGAAGGTCGACGTTCAGTATCAGCCGGGCCACAACCATGCCTCCATGGGCGAGACCAAGGAGGCGGACGGCAAATGGCTGGTGTCGCTGAACAAGTTCTCCAAGGACCGCTTCCTGGACGTCGGCCCGCTGAAGCCGGAGAACGAGCAGCTCATCGATATCTCGGGCGACAAGATGGAGGTCGTCCACGACGGCCCGACCTTCTCCGAGCCGCATGACTGCATCATCGTGCACCGCTCCAAGGTCAATCCCAAAAAGATCTGGGACCGCGATGATCCCTATTGGGACGAGGCGCGGAAATGGGCCGAGGCCG
>JAKSBY010000397.1 GCA_022360855.1 Sphingomonadales bacterium
GATGGCGGCTGCGGCAAAGGGCCCGTTGCATTGGGGGACCCATTCGCCGTATAGCTGGCCGGTCTTGAAAGGACGGACCATGCAGTCAGAAAGTAAGATTCTCGACGATCTCGCCAAGCTGGCGTCGGGCGCCGCCGGGGCGCTGCACGGGCTGAAGGGCGAGGCCGAAGCGGCCTTCCGCGCCCGGCTCGTGCGCATCGCCGCCGAGATGGATCTGGTGCCCCGCGACGAGTTCGAGGCGTTCCGCGAGTTGGCGCTCGAGGCCCGCGAGCGCGCCGCCGAGCTGGAAAAGCGTATCGCCGCGTTGGAGGCTAAGAGAGCCGCACCGGCCCGCAAACGGGCGCCGGCCAAGAAAACTCCGGCCGCCAAGTCGCGCCAATAAAAAATCGCCCGCTGACGCGTTTATTCACTTGCCTGCGAGTCCTGCAAGTGCCAATCTACATCTTGTAGCTGGCCTGCAACACATACAAAGATATTGTGGTTGGCCACCAAAACCGGCGGAAAACCGCCAGTCTCCGGGTGTTTTCAGGAGTGAGGCAGTGACCCAAGCAACTGCGGACCGCTTCCACGTCGTTTCACCCAACCCCCTCGACCATGTCGAACAGATGGCCGCCAATAATGACTGGCCCTATGAGCGGATGGGCGACGAAGAGATCTCGCTCGCCGTGCCGAGCTCGTGGACCGAATATCACCTGCGCTTCTACTGGCGTGAGGATGGCCAGGTGTTGCAGGTTGCCTCGGTCTTCGACTTTCGCATTCCCAAGGCGAAGCGGACCTCGATCTACGAAGCGCTGTCTCTGATCAACGAGCGGTTGTGGGTCGGCCATTTCGAGATCTGGTCGGAGGAGGATGTGGTCATGTACCGCCACGCGGCCCTGACCGACCAGCGCAACGGCGGCTTCTCGCCTTCATTCTGCGAGCTCCTGACCGACACGGCGGTCAGCGAATGCGAACGCTATTACCCGGTGTTTCAGTTCGTCATCTGGGCCGGAAAAAGCCCCGCCGAATCGCTGGAAGCCGCCATGCTGGAGACCATGGGCGAGGCCTGATCAACCGCGCCTTCCGCCCGCCATGGATTTCGCCTCCGCCTTTTCCGAAGACGCACCCCTTCTTGTGGTTGGCTGCGGCAAGATGGGCAGCGCGCTGCTGGCCGGCTGGCGGGCGCGCGGGCTGGATCCGGCGCATGTCTGGATCGTCGATCCCGTCCCGGACGCCGGCCGGGCGTCAGGCGTTCCGCGAGAGCATGTCGTTGCCGACGCCGGCAAGCTGCCCAAAACGCTGAGCCCGAGACTGCTGCTGCTGGCCACCAAGCCGCAGGTGGTGCCGGATGCGCTGCCGGGACTGGCGCGCTTTGCCGGGCCCGGGCTGATCGTGCTCTCCATCGCCGCCGGCACCGGTATGGCCGAGATCGCCGGAGGCCTCGGCGGCGCACCGACGCAGATCATCCGCGCCATGCCCAACACGCCGGCCGCCGTGGGCCGGGCCATCACCGCCATTTACGCCGGACCGGAAGTCGAGGCCGAAAGCCGCATATTGGTCGGCGCCATGATGGCCGCCGCCGGGGACGTTGTTTGGCTCGCCGATGAAGCGGACCTGCATGCCGTCACCGCCACATCGGGCTCCGGCCCGGCTTACGTATTCCATCTCGTGGAATGTCTCGCCGCGGCGGGGGAGGACCAGGGGCTGGCGCCGGAGCTGGCGAACAAGCTGGCGGTGCAGACGATTATCGGCGCCGCCCGCCTCCTGGAGGCGGGCGATGAGGATGCCGCCACCTTGCGGCGCAACGTCACCAGCCCGGGCGGCACGACGGCGGCGGCGCTCGACGTTCTGATGACCGAAGACGGTTTGGCCCGGCTGATTACCGAGGCCGTCCGCGCCGCCACCCGCCGGTCCCGCGAGCTTGCCGGCTGACCTGCGACGCGGTGCACCATGGAAATGCCGGAATTTCCGGCTTAAACTCCGGCCATGGCCGCGAAGAAAACAAAGCCGGCGCGTGAGCGCATCATGACCGCTTTCACCGAGTCGGTTACCGAAGAGAGCTGGCGGCAGACCACCGTCGCCGGCATCATCAAGGCGGCCGGCGTCGGCCTCGCCGACTACTACCGCGAGTTCGACGGCAAGGCCTCGCTCGCGCGTGCGCTTTCGCGGCAGGTGACCGCCGAAGCGCTCGCCAATCTCGATACTTTCGATCCCGACGACCCGCCGCGCGACCGCCTGTTCGAGGTGCTGATGGCGCGGTTCGACGCGCTCAACCCGATCAAGGAGACGGTCCGCGCGATCGTTCGGGCGAGCCCGAGCGATCCCATGCTGGCGGCGGAGATGGCCTGCGCCACCGGGCATGCCATGGCGCAAGCGCTGGATGCGGCCAAACTCCCGTCCGGCGGCCTTCTCGGCCCGGCGCGGGTGCAGGCGCTCGGTCTCGCCTATCTCTCCACGGTCCGCGTGTGGCTCGCCGACGACACGCCGGACATGGCCAAGACCATGGCGCATCTCGACCGTCAACTCGGGCGTTTGGGCCGGCTCGCGGCGTTCCTAGACCGGGATCGGACGCCGCCGTCCGATCAGGGCGAGGCCGGCCAGGCCCAAGCCTAGAAGCGAGACGCCGGCCGGCCCTGGAATGCCGGTACTTCCACCTCCGCCAGTTGGCGCGCTCGCGGTCAGAACGAAGGATTGCTGCGCCAAGAGGCCGTTGCCGAAATCAAAAAAGTCATCGACGCCGCCGGACCCGACCGCGACCCGACCGGCGCCGGCGCAAAAAGCGCTGGTGCAGCCAAACCCGGTGGTAACGTTGCCGATGAAGAAATCCGTAAAGGACGCCGTTGCGCCCGTCCCGTCGATGCTGCCGGCCAAAAAGGCGACGTCGGTGGGGCTGATGTAATTGACCGGCGCCGTATTCGTCGACATGACCGATATGGCAATGGCGGTGACGTCGGCGACGCCAAAGGACTCGCCAGCCATCTTATCAATAGTGATCGTGCCCGAGGCGCTGCCCACGGCACCCGCCGGGGTCGGCGCGGCGCCGGTCGAACTCCAGCTGAAATCAAACATAAGCGCGGCATGCGTTGGATTCGCAAAGCCGAGACACAAAAAGGCAGCGACTGCCGCGGCCAAATGTTTCACGGCACGGTTCGGCTGACGCGCCGCCGAAGGCGATACTGACATGATACTGAGCTCCGGTCCGGATTCCCAAGGGTACACTCCCTAAGGACGGAGCCAGGAACGGAGTCCTTAACGCGAAATATCTCCAAGCTTAAAGCGGAGCCGTCGGAAGTCTAATCCCGCTCCACATGTTCGAGCACCATCTGGCGCTCGTGCTCGTCGACCATGTTGAGCAGCACTTTCCAATAGCCGGCCACCGCCTCGGCGCCGGAAAGCTTGTAGGCCCGGGCGACGCGTTCCCGTAGGGGCGCCGAGAGCTCGGCCTCCAGCTTTTGGCCCTTTTCCGTCAGGTTCAGGAGGCGCTGGCGGCGGTCCCGCGTGCCCTTCTCCTGCACCACATAGCCTTCCTCGACGAGCTGGCCGAGCACCCGCGAGAGGCTCTGCTTGGTGATGCGCAGATACTTCAAAAGCTCGGACACGGGCATGCCGGGATTGCGCTTGATGAAGTGAATCACCCGATGATGCGCGCGGCCGTAGCCGTATTTGGCCAGAATCTCGTCGGGGTCTCTGGTAAAATCCCGATAGGCGAAGTAGAAGAGCTCGATTCCGCGCCTCAGTTCTTCGTCGCGAAGAAACCGTGTCGGCGCATGAGTGTTTAAGTCAGTCATATTGACGTAGGTAAGACGCAGTGTTAGCGAGCGCAGGCCATAGCGGCGCCTTGCGCCTTGAAAAGTTCTTTGGGGACAGACGATGAGTTCAGCGGGGAGTTCAGCGGGGTTTCATGACCGGGACGGGTGGATCTGGTTCGACGGCGAGATGATTCCGTGGCGCGAGGCCAACGTCCATATCCTCACCCACGCATTGCACTACGCCTCCAGCGTGTTCGAGGGTCAGCGCTCCTATGACGGCGAGATCTTCCGCCTGACCGAGCATAGCCAGCGGCTTGTCGATTCGGCGGCCATGCTCGATTTCGAGATTCCCTATTCGGTCGAAGAGATCGACGCGGCCGCAAACGAGGTGATGAAGGTCAATGACCTGCCGAATGCCTATTTCAGGCCCGTCGCTTGGCGCGGCAGCGAGCAGATGGGCGTCTCCGCGCAGCTCACCAAGGTGCACTTGGCGGTGGCCGCCTGGGAGTGGCCGTCCTACTGGCCCATGGAACAAAGGCTGAAGGGGCTCCGGCTCGACATCTCCGACTGGAAGCGGCCGTCGCCCGAGACCATCCCCTGCAAGTCCAAGGCCGCCGGGCTCTACATGATCTGCACCATGTCGAAGCACAAGGCCGAAGCCAAGGGCTACGACGATTCGCTGTTCTTCGACTACAAGGGGCGGATTTCGGAGGCTACCGGCGCGCATGTCTTCTTTACCAAGGACGGCACGATCCATACCCCGACCACCGACTGCATCCTGGAAGGAATCACCCGCAAAGCGGTGATCGAATTGGCGCAAAATCGCGGATTCGAAATCGTGGTTCGCGACATCATGCCCGACGAGCTGGAAGGCTTCGAGCAGTCCTTCCTTACCGGCACGGCCGCCGAGGTGACGCCGATCTCCGAGATTGGCCCCTACAATTTCGAGGTCGGCGAGATCTGCAAGGCACTGATGAAGGACTACGACGACCTGGTCCATCGGCGCCAGGTCGGCGCATAGTCTGCCTGGAACGTTCCGCGGTCTGGCGCGGCCTCAGCCTTCCAGCGTCACCGGGACCCCCGGTAAGCGTTTGGAGCTTCGGATCGTCAGCGAGGTCTTGACGCTCGCCACATTGGGCGCGGGCGTCAGTTCCGACGTCAGGAACTTCTGAAACTCGGCCAAATCCCTGGCGACCACTTTGAGAATAAAGTCGATCTCGCCGTTCAACATGTAGCATTCCCGCACCAGCGGCCAACCGTCGGCCAGATGCTCGAAGGCCTGAAGATCGGTCTCCGCCTGGCTGTGCAAACCGACCATGGCAAAGACGGTGATGCCGTAGCCCAGCATGTCCTGGTTGAGCTCGGCGTGATAGCCGCTGATATAGCCGGCCTCCTCCAAAGCCCGAACCCGGCGGAGGCAGGGCGGCGCGGTAATGCCTACCTTTTCGGCCAGATCCACATTGGTGATCCGGCCCTGATCCTGAAGCGTGGCGAGGATTTTGATGTCGACCGCATCAAGTTTAACGCGTGCCATTTTTCCAATCCTCCAAATCTAGGAGAACTATTGCACAGATCGGCGGTGAATAGAAATAAAGTTCCAGCGAGCCATCACAATCTTTCTATTAAGCTCGGTGGGCGCTCGCGACGACTCGTGCTAAGGTCGCAGGCTAAAGAGTTACGGTGTAGGGAGGAAGCGCCTCGAAGATGGCGGCCTACGACGATAGATTGCGGAACATTCTTTCGCTGGCCCAGGAGGACAGCCGCGAGAACCGGAACCTGTTGTTTCGCCATCTCACCGATTTCTACCTCCAGGACCACCTGCCCGAAAGCGAGCGGGACCGGCTGCTGCTCGACGAAATCATCGGCCTGGTCTCCGGCCAGGTGGACGTCGCGGTCAGAGAGGATGTTGCGCTCACCCTTGCGACCATGGCGCATCCGCCGCTCGCCTTGGCCTCGCTTCTGGCAAAGGACCGGATCGAGGTCGCCCGGCCGGTCCTGATCGCGATTCCCTTCTCCGATCAGTTCCTGCTCGATATCATCGGGGCTACAGGGCCGGAGCATCACGCGGTCCTGCGCGAACGCAACGGGGTTTCCGCGGAAGTCGGGGCGGCGCTTGCGCTGGCCGAGCACCGCGATAAAGAGGCGGCACGGCGACTACGCGCGTCACGGCGCGCGACGGCGATCACCGAAGCGGCCAAGACCGTGGCCGTGGAGGTAAAAGAAGCCGAGACACCGGCCAGGGAGCCGGCGGCTCCAGCCGTACCCAGCGAAATCGAAGTCACCCCGCCGCCAAAACCGGAGCCGAAGGCCCCGGCCGTGACCGCGCTGCCAGCACCGCCTCCGCCCAAGCGCCCGGCGAAGCGCCGGCCACCGCCGCTTTCGCCGAGCAAGCCCGGCGGCCTCCGCCCGCTCTTGCGCCGCGAGCGTCCCGTGCCCGAAGGCGCGTGGGTCTTCATCACCGACCGTAACGGCCGCCTGGAGGCGCTTTCCGACGAAGCGGAAAAGGCTTTCGGCCGCACCGCCGCAAGCCTGCGCGGCGCGGATTTTTTTGCCCTGCTCGCGCCCGATTTGCCTGCGGAGTTTGCCGA
>JAKSBY010000560.1 GCA_022360855.1 Sphingomonadales bacterium
AGGACGCAGCCTGCCGAGCCCGCGCCGACAATGATGTAGTCGTAATCCCGCGAATCCGGCACTACCAGGCCCGCTCGCTGCCGTCATAATTGAAGAAGCAGCCTGACTTGGCCAGGATCAAATCGGCGATCACGCGGCGCAGGCCGGTAACGCTCTCCGTTACGTCGAGCTCGGCCCGCTCGGTGCCCATGTCTGTTCTGACCCAGCCGGGGTGCAGCGCCGCGCAGGCGATACCGCGGTCTTTCAGATCCACCGAAAGCGACACCATCACCCGGTTGGCCGCCGCCTTGGAGCTGCCATAGGCGTAGCAGCCCCCATTGCCGAGGGTCATGGAGCCGAGCTGGCTCGTAATGGTGACGATCTTTTTCTGTTCGCTGCCCGCCACGTGATCGACAAAGGCCCGGGCCATGGCGAAGGGCGCGATGGTGTTGGTCATCAGCACTTCCGGCCACCGATCCAAATCCTGGGCGCTGAAGGTCTGGTCGGGCATGTCGTCGCCGCCGAAGATGCCGGCATTGTTGATCAGCACGTCGATGGCGGTTCTCTCGAGCTTCTTGGCGAGCGTGTCGACGGCGCCGAAATTGGTCACGTCGAGCTGCTCGACGTGGACCTTCAGCTCGCCGAGGTCCTTGCAGGCGTAGGGGTTGCGGCAGGTGGCGATCACCTCCCAGCCGTCGGCCGCATATTGCCGTGCCAACTCGAAGCCGATGCCCCGATTGGCGCCGGTGATCAGCACCGCCGGCATTTAACCGACCCTCTCGAAGCCGTAGGCCCGCTCGACCTTGGCGACGCGAACCTCGTAGGTCTCATACCAACGGGCGCGGCCAGTGGCCTGCGCCTCGGCATGCTCCGACGCGCGCTTCCAGGCTTTGACGGCGGCCTCGTCGCGCCAGTAGGAGACCGAGACGCCGAGCCCGTTGGCGTCGCGCGCCGATTCGAAGCCGAGATAGCCGTCCTGCTGACGCGCCAGCGCCTCCATCTCGGTAGCCTTGCGGTCGTAGCCGTCCAGGTCCTCGCCGGTCTGGGTCGAGGAGAAAATCACCGCGTAATAGGGCGGTTCGGGGGTCTTGGCCGGTTTCATCTGGCCTTACCATAGCCTCCGCCGCCCGGCGTCTCAATCACCACCGCATCGCCGGCGCGGACGCGGGTGCGGTCGGCACCTTCGAGGGCCTGCTCGGTACCGTCTGCGCGAACCAGCCGGTTTCGGCCCAATGCGCCCGGCCCGCCACCGACAAGGCCCGGCGGCCGGATCCTGCGGTGCCCGGAGACGATGGCGAGCTCCATGTCTTGCAGGAAGCGGATGCGCCGGACCGCGCCGTCGCCGCCACGGAATTCGCCTTTGCCGCCGCTTCCCCGGCGGACGGCGAATTCCTCGACCAAAACCGGGTAGCGCGATTCGAGCACCTCGGGATCGGTCAGCCGCGAATTGGTCATGTGCGACTGGACGGCGGATGTGCCGGCGAATCCCGGCCCGGCGCCGGTGCCGCCGGCGATGGTTTCGTAGTACTGTGCGTTCTCATCGCCGAAGGTGAGATTATTCATGGTGCCCTGCGCCGCGGCGCAGGCGCCGGTCGCCAGAAACAGGGCGTTGGTGACTGCCTGGCTGGTCTCGACATTGCCGGCAACCACGGCGGCGGGCGGCGCGGGGTTCAGAAGCGAGCCTTCGGGCACGCGGATATCCAGGGGCGCCAGGCAGCCGGCGTTCAAGGGAATCTCGCTGCCGACCAGGCAGCGAAACACATAGAGCACGGCCGCGGTGGTGACCGCCTTGGGTGCGTTGAAATTAGTCGGCGACTGGCCGCTCGTGCCGGTAAAATCGACCGTGGCGGCGCGCGCGGCCTTGTCGACGGTGACGGCGACCCGGATTTCCGAACCGTCGTCCAGCGGGTAGGTGCACTGCCCGTCCTCAAGGACGTCGATCACGCGGCGGACCGATTCTTCGGCATTGGCGCGCACATGCTCCATATAGGCGGCGACCACGTCGCGGCCGAACTCGCGCACCAGCCGTTCCAGCTCCTGGGCGCCACGCACGCAGGCGGCCATCTGCGCCTTGATATCGGCGATGTTCTGGTCCGGGTTGCGGGCCGGCCAGGAGGCGTCGGCAAGATGCGCGCGGACCGCATCCTCCCGGAACCGGCCGCGCTCGGTGAGCGGGAAATGGTCGAAGACAACCCCTTCCTCTTCCAGGGTTCCGGAGGCCGGCGGCATGGAGCCGGGCGTAATGCCGCCGATATCGGCGTGATGGCCGCGCGCGGCGACGAAGAAATCGGCACTCCGGCCGCCGTCCAGAAACACCGGTGCGACCACGGTCACGTCGGGCAGATGGGTGCCGCCGTGATAGGGGTCGTTGACCGCATAGACGGCGCCGGGCGCGAGCTCGTCCCCGGCACGCGCGATCACCGATTTCACCGTCTCGCCCATGGAGCCCAGATGCACCGGCATATGCGGCGCGTTGGCGATGAGATTACCGCCAGCGTCGAACACGGCGCAGGAAAAGTCCAGCCGCTCCTTCATGTTCACCGAATGGGCCGTCTTCTCCAGGATGATGCCCATTTCCTCGGCGATGCCCATGAAGCGGTTGTTGAAGATTTCCAGCATCACCGGATCGGCGTCGGTGCCGACGGCGTGGCGCTCCGGCCGTGGCCGGCTGCGCGTCAGGATCAGGTTTCCGGCATCGTCCAGCCGGGCCTGCCAGCCGGGATCGAGCGTATTGGTGCCGTTGGCCTCGACGACGATCGCCGGCCCCTCCACCGTCTGACCCGGGGCCAGCTCGCTGCGCTGATATACGGGAACCCGCACCGGGCCGTCGTCGGCCAGGAGCCTTGCCTGCGCCAAGGGCGCTGCTGGCGACTTCGGCGCCAGATCGGTTTCGTAGGCCCGGCTCGCGCTACCCTCGGCCTCGCACAGGGCCGCCTCGGCGATGACCGGCTTGGCCGGGTCGGCAAAGCCGAAGCGTTGCCGGTGCAGGGCCGCGAAGTCCTTGAGCATCCCGGCGATGCTGCCGAAGCCGACGGGCAGGGTGGTATCGCTGCCGCGATACTTAGCCAGGACGGTCCGCGAGACCCGGATGTCATCAGGATCGATACCTTGCTCCAGGAGTGCCTGCCGCGCTTCTGCGCTGAGGCGGTCGACCAGCGCGACGATATGGGTTTCGTTCTCCGCAGCAATCTCGCGATCCAGCGGTGCCTCGCGGATGGCGCGCAGCTCGGCCAGACCCATGCCGAGCGCCGACAACACGCCCGCATGAGGATGGGTCATGATCCGGTCGATGGCGAGCGCGTCGGCCACCGGGCAGGCGTGCTGTCCGCCGGCGCCGCCGAACGCCACCAGGGTGGCGCGGGTCACGTCGTGGCCGCGCTCCACCGAGATCTTCTTTATGGCGCGCGCCATATGCTCGTTGGCGACCGCGAGGAACCCGGCGGCGACGGCCTCGGCCGGCAGGTCATCGCCGATCTCGGCGGCGACTTCGCGTGCCCGGCGTTCGGCCGCATCCCGGTCGAGCGGCCGGTTGCCGTCGGGCCCGAAGACGCTGGGGAAGAATTCCGCATGGACTCGCCCGGTGAGGACGTTGCAGTCAGTCACGGTGAGGGGGCCGTCGCGGCCGTAGCAGGCCGGGCCGGGGGTCGCCCCGGCCGATTCAGGGCCGACCCGGTAGCGACCGTCATGGAAGCGGCAGATCGAACCGCCGCCCGCCGCCACCGTATGTATTTTTATCATCGGGACTTTCAGGCGGACCCCGGCGACGATGGAATCGAACTCCCGCTGCAGTTGGCCGGAATAGTGGCTCACATCGGTCGACGTGCCGCCCATATCGAAGCCGATAATGTGGTCGAAGCCGGCAGCGGTGGCGGTCTTAACCGCGCCGATGACGCCGCCGGCGGGCCCCGACAGGATGGCATCCTTGCCGCGGAAATAGCCCGCTTCGGTCAGCCCGCCATTCGATTGCATGAAGTAGAGCGGTGCGGCGCCGACCTGATCCCGCACGCGGTCCACATAGCGCGCCAGCCCGGGCGAGAGGTAGGCATCGGCCACGGTGGTATCGCCGCGCCCGACCAGTTTGATCAGCGGGCTCACCCGATGGCTTACCGAGACCTGGCCGAAACCCGCCTCGGCGGCCAGCTCGGCCGCGCGTCGCTCATGCGCCGGATAGCAGTAACCGTGCATGAACAGGATCGCCGCAGCCGTGCAGCCGCCGGCCAATGCCTCCTTCAATTCCCGAACCAGTGCCGCTTCATCAAGCGGCGCCAGGACTTCGCCGTCAGCGGCGACCCGTTCGTCGCATTCGATGACGCGCTCCGCCAGCGGCTCCGGGCGCTTGATATTCAGCTCGAAGAGTTTGGGGCGGTTTTGGTATCCGATGACGAGCGCGTCGCGAAATCCCCTGGTGACGATCAAGACGGTCGGCTCGCCGGTGCGCTCGAGGAGCGCATTGGTGGCGACCGTCGTTCCCATTTTGATGGCGCCGATGGGGGCGTCCGCCAGTGCCGCGTCGGACGCGAGATCAAGGGCGCGCCGAATCCCCTCGGTGGCGGCATCACCATAGTGACCGGGGTTTTCCGAGAGCAGTTTTTGTGCGGTGATCTCGCCGGAGGGGCTTAGGGCGACAACGTCGGTAAAGGTGCCGCCGCGGTCAATCCAGAACTGCCAGCCATCCCGCTTCAGCTTCGTCGCCCGTCCCATGTATAGAGATCCAGATCACGCAGCGCGAAGAGTACGCCGAAGCCGACCAATATGGGGACCGCCGCCGTGAACAGGTGGTTGATGCCCTCATAAGGGTTGATGAGCTGCTGCCAGGTCGACGCGGTGGAGATGAAGTGCATGGCGAAGCACAGGCCGTAGAAGATGGTGCGCTGGTAGCCGGCCAGGAAGGCGAGTACGATCACGAGCTGCGGGATGGCGACGATCCACGACCATTCCATCGGCAGGTCGTAGAAATAAAACTTCGACCAGATCCCCGCCGTCTTCTCCGGCACCACGAATTTTTCGATGGTCCATTGCAACAGGAACAGCCCAAGCGCCAGCCTGAGCGCCAGCAACCCGCGCGCGATCTGTCGGTCTCTGCGTGACATTGTCTTCTCCCCAGGGCGCCTGCGCGACGAACACTCCGCGCGGCGGGCCTCTTTTTTGGACGGGCGCATTGTTGCGGCGATTGCCACGGCAATTCAAGTCATTCCTCCGTGATCGGGAACCAGATCAAAGGTCAGACGCAATTTTTTGACAGGCCCAGGCGAAAGCCTGTGCTAAGGAACGGGGCATGTCGATCTGGGGTAAGATAATCGGGGGAGCCGCCGGCTTTGCGTTGGGCGGACCGCTCGGGCTATTGGTCGGTGCCGGCGTCGGCCACGCGGTGGACCGCGGTATCCAGTCGGTCACGCCCGATGAGCAAGAGGGCGGCATCCGGAAGATCACGTTTACCATCGGCGTGATCGCGCTCTGCGCCAAAATGGCCAAGGCCGACGGCGTCGTCACCGATGACGAAATCGAGGCGTTCCAACGCCTGTTTCATATTCCGCCGCACGAGGCGCGCAATGTCGAGCGCGTCTACAACATGGCGCGCCAGGACACCGCCGGCTTCGAGACCTATGCGCGCCAGATCGGCAAGTTGTTTGCCGACAAGCCCGTGGTGCTCGAGGAGCTGGTCGACGCGCTCTTCTATATCGCCCATGCGGACGGCGTGCTGCATCCCAACGAGCTGGAGTTTATCCGCGCGGTGGCGGGAATTTTCGAAATCGGCGACGCTACATTCAGTGCTCTGGCGGCGCGTTATCTCGGCCCCGAGCATGAGAATCCCTATACGCTTCTCGGCCTCGACCGCACGGCGAGCGATGAGGAGATCAAGTCCGCCTACCGCAAGCTCGCCAAGGAACACCATCCGGACCGGCTGATCGCGCAAGGTTTGCCCGAGGAGTTCGTACAGGTCGCCAATGACCGCCTGGCCGCCATCAACGAAGCCTATGACAAGCTCGCCGCCGAGCGCGGTCTGAAGTGAGCCAGAACCTATTTCGGTGACAGTTACCTTTTTTAGTGTTGGTTTTTCTAGTCCTTTGTTTTTAAATGGAAAATAAAAAGGTAACTGTCACCGAAATAGGTTGGATTGCCGCGTCGCTGGCGCTCCTCGCA
>JAKSBY010000026.1 GCA_022360855.1 Sphingomonadales bacterium
AGATCGGCTTTTGGCTGGCTTTCGCCTGACATGAACAGTCCTCTGGCCCGGTACTCAGGCGCGCAAATTGGTCGCCTTTATAGGCAGTCGGGTGGGGGGCGGCTAGGCGTTTCGGAAAAGGAGTCGGAAAATCTTACAACCCAGCCCTCCGCAGTGCCGAAGGTTAGGTGGTTGATTCCACTTGGAGAATCAATTCCGGGTGCACGGCACGCCGGCAGATCCGCCGGTTTTGTGTCGAGATTCTTTACAATTTCTCGCACCCGGTGAATTTTCCCGCGCCCTAAAGCGTTGAAATTACGCGGGTTTAGCTTTCTGGCATATAATTTGCATATACAATATATGTAGCGTTCTCTGTGGAGGGGGACAGGACAGAGTTGGAGGCACCTTGTGATGACAAGGCTTAAACGTGCGATTGTCTTGGCGGTGGCGGGCGGGCTCCTGGCCTGGGCCGCTGTTCCGGCCCAGGCCGGCGTCATTGAGACGAGCTTTACGGAGTTTCTGAGCCCCAGCGGCTCGAACACACCGACCGACTTCACCCTTCAAAGCGGCTCCAAAACGGCGCGCTTCACCGGCGGCGAAGCGTTGACCTTGGGGCTGCCCGACTTCTACAACAGCCCGCCGGCAGCATGGCGCATCGACGGCGCCGGCGCGGGCGGCTTCGGACCCGGTGTCGGGGTCATCGAATTCGGCAGACTCGCGGTCTCGGCGCAGCTCTTCGCGCTCAACACGGGCAACGGTCAGGCGACCATCAACTCGCTGGATGCGCTCGGCGCGGTTCTCGAGAGCTTCACCGTGGTCAACACGGATCTGATCGGCGACGACTTTTCCGGCCCCGGCTTTCAGTTGATCCAGTTCACGACGCCCGGGATTGCATCGATTCAGATCGTCAATTCCGGTCCGGCCGACCCGCCGAATCCGCCCTACACGACGTTTATCGACTCGTTTAGCGCGGAGATTCCAGCGCCGGGCACGTTGTTCCTGCTTGGCGCCGGCCTGATCGGTGTCGGGTTCGCGCGGCGGCGGGTATAATCCACGGCCGGTTACTCCACCGGCCGTTCAGTCAGGCCAAACGGCGCTCCCCTTCTTGGGGGCGTCGTTTTCGTCTTTTCTCAAAACCGATGTATGTGAATTGAAAATGCGTTAGTATTAACACTCTGTGACAGGGATTTGCGGGGGGACTGTCCGAAAGGAAGTTGCCCCGTTGGGACGAAAAAATGAATCAGACTAGTGCGGAGGAGCTCGCCGCGGCCCTCGATATTTGCGGCAGCTTCAATCTCAGGCGTGCCGCGCGCGTCGTGACCCAGTTCTATGACGAATATCTGGAACCTGCGGGCCTGCGCTCGACGCAATTCGTGCTGCTGGCCACGATCGCCGTGGCCGGCGAGATCGGCTTGTCGCGGCTGGCCCGCGAGCTGGCCATGGCGACATCGACCTTGAGCCGCAACCTCAAGCCCCTGGAGCGCGACGGCCTCGTGCGGATCGCCAAGGGCCGCGACAGCCGGCGGCGCATTGTCGCCCTGACCGCCGAAGGCCGGCGCCTGGTCGACGACTGCATACCGCTTTGGGAAAAGGCGCAGACCGCGTTCGAGTCGAAGTTCGCGGCGAGCGACTGGCGGCGGATCTCCGGCGAGCTGCAACAGACCGTGGGCCGCATCCGGGCGGGCTGATCGCCCTATTTCCAGATCGGCTTGCCCGAGCCTGGGATGCCGAGCCGCGGCCATTTCTCGCTCACCGTCTGAATCACATCGTCATCCATGCGGAGCTTGCGGCCCCACTCCCGGGTGGTCTCGCCGGGCCATTTATCGGTGGCGTCGAGGCCGATCTTGGAGCCGAGGCCCGAGACCGGCGAGGCGAAATCGAGATAATCGATGGGGGTGTTCTCGACGACGGTGATGTCGCGGGCCGGGTCCATGCGGGTCGAGACCGCCCACATCACATCGGCCCAGTCGCGCGCGTCGATATCGTCGTCAACCACGATCACCCATTTGGTGTACATGAACTGCCTGAGATAGGACCACACCGCCATCATCACACGCTTGGCGTGGCCGGCATAGGCCTTCTTCATCGACACCACGGCGATGCGGTAACTGCAGCCCTCCGGCGGCAGCCAGAAATCGACGATCTCCGGGAACTGCTGCCGGAACAGCGGGATGAAGACCTCGTTCAGCGCCTCGCCCAATACGCTCGGCTCGTCCGGCGGCCGGCCCGTGAAGGTCGACAGGTAGATCGGGTCGGTGCGCATGGTCACGGCCGAGACGGTAAAGACCGGGAAGCGCTCCACCGCGTTGTAATAGCCGGTGTGGTCGCCATAGGGACCTTCGTCGCCATACTCCTCCAGCGAGACATGGCCTTCGAGCACGATCTCGGCGGCGGCCGGCACCTTCAAGGGCACCGTCTTGCAGTCCACCAGCTCCGCCTTCTCGCCGCGCAACAGGCCGGCGAAATGATACTCCGACAAGGTGTCGGGCACGGGCGTGACCGCGGCCAGGATGGTGCCCGGATCGGCGCCGATGACGGCAGCCGCCGGCAGCGGCTCGGCCTTCTCTTTCTTCCAGCGGGCGTGGTGCTGGGCGCCGCCGCGATGCTTGAGCCAGCGCATCAGCGTCGTGTTCGGACCCGTCACCTGCATGCGGTAGATGCCGAGATTGTAGCCGTCTTCGCCCTTTGCCGTCGGGCCTTGTGTGACGACGAGCGGCCAGGTGATCAGGGGGGCCGGCTCGCCGGGCCAGCAGGTCTGCACCGGCAGGGCCGCGAGATCGATCTCATCGCCGGTCTTGACCACCTCGTGCACCGGCGCGCGGCTCACGGTCTTCGGCCGCATGGTCATGGCCTGTTTGAGGAGCGGCAGCTTATCGAGCGCGTCGCGCAGGCCTTCCGGCGGCTCGGGCTGGCGCAGCGCCGCCAGGGTCTCGCCGACCTCGCGTAATTGCTCCGGCGTCCGGCCCATGCCGAGCGCCACCCGCTCCACGGTGCCGAACAGGTTGA
>JAKSBY010000601.1 GCA_022360855.1 Sphingomonadales bacterium
CTTCTGTCCTTCGAGTCCCTGTTTCAGATCGCGGTGCTGATCGCCTGCGTGGCCGGCGGTCATTTCGCGGCCCGCTGGGTGCGTCACGGCATCCACCTCCTGTTCGTCCGGTTCGAGGCGTATCGCCGGGTCAAGCGGTTTTTCGATCCGCTGTACCGGCCCGTCCTGATCCTGTTCCTGATCCTGGCGGCGCGGCTGGTCCTGGTCGGGCTCGCCTGGCCGGTCTATTTCCTGGTCATCGTCGGCAACCTGCTCGCCGCCTGGATCGTCATCCGGCTGGCGGCGAATTTCATCCGCAACCGGGATATCTCGCGCGCCGTCGCCGGGCTCGCCTGGACCGTGGCGGCGCTCAATATCGTCGGGCTTCTCGACCCCCTTGTGCAGGTGCTCGATCAGGCGTCGGTGACCTTCGGCGAGACCAGCATCTCGGCGCTTTCGGTGATTACCGGCGCGCTCGCCTTCGTACTCCTGATCTGGGGCGCGCTGGCCTTGTCGCGCATCGTGGAGGGGCGGCTGGAGAAGGTGCCGGCGATCACGCCCTCGGCGCGGGTCCTGGTCGGCAAGGTGATCAAGATCGGCCTCGTCACCATCGCCTTCCTTTTGGCGCTGAACGCCACCGGCATCGACCTGACGGCGCTCGCGGTCTTCGGCGGCGCGCTCGGCGTCGGCCTCGGCTTCGGCCTGCAAAAGGTGGTGTCCAACTTCGTGTCGGGCATCATCCTGCTCCTCGACCGCTCCATCAAGCCGGGCGACGTGATCGAGACCCAGGGCACCTATGGCTGGATCAACCAGCTCGGCGCCCGCTACACCTCCATCATCACCCGCGACGGCACGGAATTCCTGATCCCGAATGAGGACATGATCACCCAGCCGGTGGTCAACTGGTCGTTTTCATCGACCCGGGTCCGGCGCAAGATCCCCGTGCAGATCGACTATGATTGCGACCCGAGGCTGGCGATGGAGCTGATGGTCGAGGCGGCGAGCGAGACGCCGCGCATCCTCGCCCATCCGGCGCCGGCGGCGCGGCTGCTCGGATTCGGCTCCGACGGCATCGACCTCGAGCTCCGCATCTGGATCGAAGACCCGCAGCACGGCGTCATCAACGTCGCCAGCGCGGTGCTCCTCAACATCTGGGAAAAATTCCACGACAAGGGCATCGTCTTCCCCTTCCCGCAACGCGTCGTCCACTTCGCCAACGCGCCGGGCGAGGCCGCCGCTAAGCCCCCCGCCGACCCCACCGCCGGCGAGGGCCCGGACATCGTGGAGACCTAAGGGGTCGTCTCGCCATCGCGTGAGGCGTCGTTCCCTCCCCTCCCCCGTCATCAACTCAGTTGTTTTTTTGGTTTGTATATGGCGTCTCTGATTTTGGCGTTGATGATTGTGATTAGCTTTCTGGCGACGGCGATGATTGCGACGATTGGTTTTTTGCCGTTTTTTCTCAATCTTTCATAGAAGTCGCGGAGTTCTGGATTGTGGTTTCTTGCGGTCATTGCGGCGATGAAGAGGATTGTTTTGACGTCTTGTCTGCCGCCTCTGACGCTTCGATAGGCGTTGCTTTTTCCGCTTGTGCGTGGGTGTGGTGCGGTGCCTGAGAGGGCTGCGGCCTGGCGTCTTGAGAGTTTTCCGAGTTCGGGCATGGCCGCGGCAAGGGTGATGGCGGTGACGGGGCCGCATCCCGGGATGGCTTTGATGATGGCGATGGTTTGGGCCAGATGTGTGTCGGTCGCGACGATCTTGTCGACCTCGGCCTCGATGGCGGTGATACGCTGATCGCAGCTTTTGATGAAGTCGCGGATGTGGCGTTTGTCGGGACCGTCGCCCGGCGCCTTCATGCGTCTGGCATAATCTGCCCGGTTGCCTACTAGGTCCGCGCGCAGGCGTACCAGCTGCTGCAAGTGCTGCTGTGCCTTGTTTGGCGGCTGCCAGCGGGCCAGCTGGCCGTGCCGTTCCAGGCCGGCCAGTCCCTTGGCGTCGATCGGGTCGGTCTTGCCGTGGCTGCGCAGGGAGCGCAGGAAGGCGCTGATCTTGCGCGGGTCGCCACGATGGGCCGGCAGGCCCTCCAGGCCGGCCGCAGCCAGCAAGGCGGCCTCGTAACCACCGGTCGCCTCACACACCACAAAAGCCTGCCCGCCAACGCGCCGCAGCGCACATCTCAAGGCTTTCAAGCTATTCTCGGCCGTCTCATAGCGACCGGTGACACTATCGAAGATCACCACGCTGTCCTTGGCGACATCGCAACCCAGAACGCGCAACGGTGTGGCATCATCACTCATGGAGACCTATCCTCTACCGTGCTTGTGATTGTCTGCGGGCGCCTTGTGCCGAAAGCCACAATGGCCCATGCAACTCATCAAGCGATGGACGGGAGCGGCAAGGCGACCACTATGACGGCGGGTGATAAACCCTATCGCGAGACGGTCGGCCTCACCGCGCCGGGACCAGGGCCGTCACCCAGGTCCCGGCATCCCGACCATGCCGGGATAAGCAACATTAAGACAAATCAAACAGACAATCGCGAGGCGCGTCAGCGATGCGGCGATCCAGAAGATAGTGCCTAAAATCAGGGACGGTTCCCTATTTCCTAAGAATAGGGAACCGTCCCTGATTTTTGCGAGATTGCTTCGCTCTGCTCGCAACGACGCCGATAGTGCGGACTATGAGCGCGCAATTCAAACCCGCTTGGAGAGCCAGATGGCGGCGCGGCAGCCGGTCTTGATGGCGCCGGAGAGGAGTGTGTAGCCCGGCGTCTCGGCGGCGCCGTGCTCGAGTGCGATATCCTTGTGCTCGACCTCTTCGGCCTGGAACTCGGCGATCATCGCTTCCA
>JAKSBY010000506.1 GCA_022360855.1 Sphingomonadales bacterium
CGACGGTTTGAGCGATGCGGGCCTGGCCATCAAGCATATCGCGACGCGCGTGGTGCTCGACCGGCCCAAATGGACGACCGGCTACCCACTGGAAAAGCTGGAGTGGAAACGGGGCTGACGGGCCCGCGCATGATCGCCCGGCGCCGATGTTCGCTTTCTCAACGCCTTATGTTTCGGCGTTTTCTCCTATGCACACTATGATGCAGGACCAACGAATAAAGGATCCGGGCCGTGCGATTTCTGCCTGTCCTCCCGTGTTTTGCGCTGTTGGCGGTGCTGACCGGTTGTGTGTCGTCCGACCAGCGGGTCGATGCCGGGGCCGGCGGCGTCAGATTCGAAATCTCCATCGACCCGGCGGCCGTAAGCGGCCCGGTGGACGGCCGGGTTCTCCTTATGCTTTCACGGACCGAGGCGTTCAACCACTGGGGCATTCAAGACGGCTCGCCGATCTTCGGCGTCGGCGTCAACGGATTCGCGGCCGGCGATGTCGCGGTGATCGACGCCTCGACACCGGGCCAGCCGGTGGCGAGCATCGCGGATTTTCCGCCCGGAGACTATTTCGTGCAGGCCTATCTCAACCTCTACACGACCTTCCACCGGGCAGACGGGCATGTGGTCAAGCTCCACATGGATCAGGGCGAGGGCCAGCAATGGCATCTCTCGCCGGGGAACCTGCACAGCACGCCGAAGAAGATCGCCTTCGATCCCTCGGCTGGTGGCACCATTCCTGTCGTGCTCGATCAGGTGATCCCGCCGATTGCCGCGCCCGAGGACACCGAATGGGTCAGGAACATCAGGATCGAGAGCGCGCGTGTGTCGGCGTTCTGGGGCCGGCCCATGCATCTCGGCGCCCGGGTGCTGCTGCCGAAGGGCTATGCGGAGAATCCGGATGCCCGCTACCCGCTGGTCATCTGGCACGGCCATTTCTCGGCGGACAATCCCGGCGGGTTCAAGTTGCCCGGCGAAGAGGCGCCCGATGAAGAGGCAGAGGGCGCCGAAGAGGACGAGGGGGTCGCGTTTTACAAGCTCTGGACCTCCGACGATTTTCCGCGCTTCCTGCTGGCGACAATCCAGCACCCGACGCCCTATTACGACGATTCCTACGCCGTGAATTCGGCGAATATGGGCCCCTATGGCGATGCGGTGAACTACGAGCTCCTGCCCGAGATCGAGGCCCGCTTCCGGGCGATCGGCGCGCCCTATGCCCGGATCCTGACCGGCTGTTCGACCGGCGGCTGGGAGGCGCTCGCCAACCAGGTCTGGTATCCGGACCTCTATGGCGGCGCCTGGGTCTTCGCGCCCGACCAAGTGGATTTCCACTACTACGAGCTGGTCAATCTCTACGAGCCGGAGAAGAACGCCTACTATCAGGAAAACGAGTGGTCGAAGATCCCCCTACCCGCACATAGGCAGCCGGACGGCCGGCCCGTCTTCACCAATATCCAGGAGAATCTGCGCGAGGAGGTCATCGGCACGCGCTACCGCTCCGGCGGGCAATGGGCCGCCTGGAACGCGCTCTTCGCGCCCGTCGCCGAGGACGGCTATCCGAAACCGATCTGGGACCCCTGGACCGGCGTGATCGATCCAGAAGTGGCGCAATGGGCCATCGACCGCTACGACATCGTCAACTACCTGCGCAACAACTGGCAAACCGTCGGCCCCAAGCTCGCCGGCAAGCTGAATTTCTTCACCGGCCGCATGGACAACTGGTACATCGAACAGGCGATCTATCTCCTGGAAGACTTCCTGGCCGAGACCGAGAACCCCCATGTGCCCGGCCGTTTCGAATACGGCGTCAGAGCGGAGCATTGCTGGAATCCTTGGGAAGAGGCGGACGATCCCGGCGGTCTGTTCCGCGAAATCGCCGCGCATGTGGAGAACAACAGGCCCAAGTAGGGCGGTGCGACGCCCCTGCCTTATGACAGCCGGAAGGTCTTTTTCAGAAGCTCGATAAAGTGCTCGGCCGCCAGATTGGTCTCGGCGTTTCGATAGGCCAAGTAGAACTGCGATTCATAGGACAGCCTGTTGGGGAACAGCGCACGCATTTTTCCCTGGGCGACCCAGGGCGCGGCGTAGTGCTCGGGCAGATGGCCGATGAACTCTCCCGACAGGATGAAGAGCGCCAGCGCCTCCATATCGCCCGTATAGGCCTGTGTGGTCAGCTCCGGAAAATGCGGCGGGGTCCAGTTTTGCAGATAGCTTCGCGCGGCGTATCTCTGCTCCGGTAGGAGGTCCACGGTGATCTTGTCGTCGTCGAGCCCGTAGAGTTCGTGGGCGTCGCCGCAGTAAAGCACCTGCTTTTCGGTGAATATGGGCATCGTCACCAGGGTCGGCGGCAGCTTGGTGAACGGCGCGATGGCCAGGTGAATACGCTCTTCCAGGAGGTCCCGCTGCAGGCTCTGGGGCGATTTGATGTAGATATGCATTTTCACCGAATCGGCGATTTCGCAGAAATCCTGGATGACCGCCTGCAAGCACAGGTTTTCGTTGGTGATGATGGCATCCACCGTGCCGATATGCAGATCGCCGACCAGCTCGCCCCGGTGCTTGGCGATATCGGCGCGAAACTCCTCGATGGACAGAAACAGCCGGCGCGCCGCCTCATAGACTACTTCGCCTTCCTCGGTGAGTTGAAAGCCGCCGCGGCCGCGCTGGCACAAACAAACGCCCAGGCGCGATTCGAGCTGCGTCATATGCGTGCTGATTGTCGGCTGATTGATATTCAGCTCGAGTTGAGCCGCCGAGAAACCGCGGTTTCTGACCACGGCGAGAAAGACCCGCAACAGGCGCAGATCGATATTGTCGAGATTCGGAAGGGGCGGATATTTCTTAACCACGGCGCTACGATAGCTTACATATGATTTTCTCTATGTTTGTATAAATATATGAATATTTTTCAACATAAATACCTGCCGAATGATGGCCTGGTTCTATTTCCATCCGAAGCGGGGCGAGCGTAACAATGGCGTCCAACGAGTATGACAGCGGCAGGCTCAATCTGCCCTTTGTGGGGCATTGCACCTTTGCCAAGCAGCCGGCGGCGCTGGATTGGGATGCGATCGACGCCGACGTGGCGATCTTCGGCGCGCCCTACGACATGGGCACGCAGTACCGCGCCGGCGCCCGCTTCGGCCCGCGCGCCATCAGGGAAGCATCGACGCTGTTCTCGTTCGGCCATTCAGGGGCCTACGATTTCGAGGACGATGCCGTCTACCTGCCGGTGGACAAGGTCAGGCTGGTCGATATCGGCGATGCGGACATCATCCATACGGACACCATCCAGAGCCACGCCAATATCGAGCTCGGCGTGCGGAAAATCCTGGCGGCGGGCGCGCTTCCGGTGGTCCTGGGCGGAGATCACGCCATTCACATCCCCTGCATCAAGGCCTTCAACGACCAGCCGCCAGTGCATCTGGTGCATATCGACGCGCATCTCGACTTCGTCGACACTCGTCATGGCGTGCGCTACGGCCATGGCAACCCGATCCGCCGGGCGTCGGAGATGAAGCACGTTTCCGGCATCACCCAGCTCGGCATCCGCAACGTCTCGTCATCAAACAAGTCGGATTACGAGGCGGCGCGCAAGGCCGGGTCCGACATCCTCTCGGTGCGCCAGATCCGCGAACTCGGCACGGCGGCGGTTCTGGAGCGCATTCCGGCGGGCGCCCGGTATTACGTGACCCTCGATATCGACGCTTTCGATCCGTCCATCGCGCCGGGCACGGGCACGCCGAGCCATGGCGGCTTTCTGTATTACGAGATCCTGGAGTTCTTCCAGGGGCTTGTTAAGCGCGGTGACATCGTCGGTATCGATGTCTGCGAAGTGGCGCCCGACTACGATCTCAGCGGCACCACGGCGTTCCTCGCCGCGCAATTGCTGCTCAACGTCCTCGGTTTCATTTACCACGACGAGTAGACCGGCTATTCCTTGCCTTCTGCCGGGCCTTCTGCCGGCCTCCCGAAGCGTTTAAGGCAGAGCCAGATGACTGCCGCCCCGGTCAGCAGGCAGAGCCACCAGGGTGCGCCGAAGCCCACGGGGATGGCGCAGACCAGGGTGGCGACGGTGCCCGTGGTCAGAGCGTAGGGGAGCTGCGTCCTGACATGCTCGATATGATCGCAGCCCGAGGCCAGCGAGGAGAGCACGGTGGTGTCCGAGATGGGCGAGCAGTGATCGCCGAAGGTGGCACCCGCGAGGACCGCGGCGACGGCGGCATAGAGGATGTGCATATGCGCCGGGTCGGTCATGGCGCCGAGCTCGAGGATGCCCCAGGTCAGGGGCAGCACCAGCGGCATCAGAATGCCCATGGTGCCCCAGCTCGTGCCCGTGGTGAAGGCGACCACCGCCGCCAGCAGGAAGATGATCGCGGGCAACAGACCGGCTAACACGCTGTCGCCAAGAAGCGCGATCAGGAAGTCGGAAGTGTGCAGGATCTGCGTCAGGTCCGACAGGGTCCAGGCCAGAACGAGGATGATCATGGCGAGAAAGGTGGTCTTCACGCCATCGAACCACGCATCCACCAGCTCTTCCAGGGTCAGGACCCGGCGCGCCAGGGTCAGGACGCCGGCAACGGTGGCGCCCAGAAATGACGCCGCCAGCAGCGCCTTAAAGCTGTCGGCGCTGCCGATGATCTCGCGGAACGTGGTACCGCTGCCGGTTATATAGAGGGTGGCGATCAGGGTTGCGATGAGCGTGGCGATAGGCAGGATGGCATTGAGCATCTGCGGCTTTGCCGGCTCCCGGCCGGCGTCTTCCCCGGTCTCGCCGGACAGTACCGGAGGCCCGGCCAGACGGGTGCGCCGCTCCGCCGCCAGCATGGGGCCGTAGTCGCGCCCGGTAAAGGCGATGGCAAACACCAGGAACAGCGTCAGAAGCGGGTAGTAGGCGTAGGGCAGGGACGACAGGAAGATCGAATAGGCGGGCTCGTCATATGCCGGCATGCCCCTGACCGTGGCCTCGATCACCGAGACCTCGTAGCCGATCCAGGTGGTGGCGAAGGCAATGGAGGCGATCGGCGCCGCAGTGGAATCCACCAGATAGGCCAGCTTCTCCCGCGAGATGGCGAGCCGGTCGGTAATCGGCTGCATGGTTTTGCCGATCAGGAGCGTATTGGCGATATCGTCGAAAAATATCGCCAGGCCGAGCCCGGCCGTGGCCACCTGACCGCGCCGCGGCGTTCGGGCCACTGGCGCCACGGCGGCGACGATGCCCTGCATGCCGCCGTTTTTGGAGAGGATGCCGATCATCCCGCCCATCATCATGGTGAACAGGATGATCTTGACCCGGTCCGTATCGGCCATGGCGGCAACGATATGGGTCTCGAACGCGGCCATGAAGCCCTGCCACAGCCCGGTGAACGACAGCCCGGCCGCGAGCCAGGCACCACACCAGATGCCGAGGAACAAGGCCGGCAGGACCGAGCGGAAGACAAGTGCCACCACGATGGCGGCAACCGGCGGCACGATAGAAGTCCAGGCCGGGATGACCGAGACCTCCGCCGTCGCCAGCGCCGTGCCGTCCGCGGCCACGAGAACGAGCCGCTCCGGGCCGCTTTGGTCCAGCTCGATCTCCTGGAATCGGATGCTCTCCGAGAGCGCTTCAGTCGGAGCGACGACCCGTTCGCCGATCCTGAGACGCGCGCCGGCAAGGAGCTCCGGGTCGCCGGTGGCGGTGACTTTGACTCCCTGGCCGGTAAAGGCGACGCCCGGCGCCTCCAGCTCAACCGTCTCCGCGTAGGCGCCAGGGGCCGCCAACCAGGTCAGCAGCAGAACGACGAGAGCCAGGAGCGGGCTTAACCGTGTGCCGCCGTCATCGCAGGAAATCATCGAGAACTTTCACTGTCCGGTCGATTTCCGCGACCGTGTTGTAGTGGGCGATGCCGATACGCAGTACCCCGCCTTTGTCGGCCAGGCCGAGCGCCCGTACCAGCTCGAGGGCATAGCTGTGGCCGTCCCAGACGAAGATGTTATGGGCCGCCAGATGCTCCGCCATCTCGCGCGGCGTGCGCGCCTCCGAGGTGATCGAGACCGTCGGCACCCGGCGCATAAGCCGGTTGTGGTCGGCGATGCCCTGGATTTTGACGGAGGGGATGGCCCCGAGCCCTTCGATCAGGCGCCAAGCCAGGTCGTTCTCGTAGTCGCGCATCACGTCGTAGGCCGCCTGCAAGGCTTGGCGCCGCGATGTACTCCCGTCGTTGCCGTACCAGGCGAGATAATCCATGGTCCCGAGAAGCCCGGCCAGGCTTTCGTGGCTCAGGGTTCCGGTCTCGAACTTCTCCGGCAGCACATCCGACGCGGCGCGCACCTTGTAGGCGGTCAGCGCGTTCAGGAGTTCGGCGCGGCCCCACAGCACGCCGAGATGCGGCCCGTAGAACTTGTAAGGGGAGCAGACGAGGAAATCACAGCCGATGTCTTGCACGTCGATCAGGCCGTGGGGCGCGTATTGCACCGCGTCCACATAAACCAGCGCGCCCGCCGACTTGGCCAGGGCCGTGAGCCGTTTGACGTCGTTGATCGTGCCGATGAGGTTGCTGGCGTAGCCGACGGCCAGGAGCCTGGTCTTTGACGACAGCAGAGCCTCGAATTTCTCCAGGTCGAGCTCGAAGGTCTCGGTGTCGATATCCAGCCATCTGATTGTCAGGTCCAGATCCTCGGCCAGCATCAGCCACGGCGCGATGTTGGCGTCGTGGTCCATGCGCGTGACGATGATCTCATCGCCGGGCGAAAACAGCCGGCCGATCGACCGCGAGACGTGGAAGGTCAGCGTCGTCATGTTCTGGCCGAAGACGATTTCCTCCGCGCTTGCGGCATTGAGGAAATCCGCCATGGCCGCATGGGCTTCGTCGACCACCTCCTCGGACCGTTCCGAGGTCGGAAAATACCCGCCGAGATTTGCGTTGGCGTGGCCAAAATAGTCGGTCATCCGTTCGATCACATGTACCGGGACTTGCGTGCCCGCCGGATTGTCGAGATAAATCCGCTGCCGGCCGTCATCCTCGACCGACAGGGATGGAAACCGGGCTCTGATCTCGTCTATGTGGTGGGCGGACGGGTGCATGGAGGTGTGTTTTTTCCGGAATCTGGATGCGCATGAAGCTAACCTGCAAAACAGACCGCATCCACCGCCTTTTTCATATTCTGAAATTTCGATGTTTAAATAAATATATTTATATTCATAGAAGTAAGGCCCTGAAGGATTGTGGTATTGCGGGGCAGAAA
>JAKSBY010000614.1 GCA_022360855.1 Sphingomonadales bacterium
GGCAAGGGGATGTTGCGGGTCGCCCGGCCGTCGCTTTACCTGCTGCGCGGGTTTTTCTCGGTCATGGGGCTCTATGGCGGGTTCTTCGCGGTCACGCTGATCCCCCTGGCCGACGTGGTCGCCATCACCTATGCGGCGCCGCTTTTCGTGACCGTCGGCGCCATCCTGCTGCTGGGCGAGCGGCTGCACTGGCGGCGCATTCTGGCGACGATCATCGGCTTCATCGGCGTCATGATCGTGCTCAGGCCGGGCGCGCAGCCTTTGTCCGTGGGGATTTTGGCCGCCGTAGCCGGCACCCTGGGAATCTCTGGCGCCCTGCTCACCATCAAGGTCCTCGCACGGACCGAGAGGCCCGAAACCATCGTCGCCTATGCCTTCCTGATGGCGCTGCCGGTCACCATCGCGACCGCCATCCCGGTCTGGCAATGGCCGGACTTGACCTCGCTGGCCTTGCTCATCCTGATCGGCGCCATGGCGACCGTTGGCCAGGTCACCATGACCCGCGCCTTTGCCCTGGGAGAAGCCACGGCCATATTGCCGCTGGACTTTTCCCGCCTTCTGCTGGCCGTCGTTCTCGGCACGCTGTTTTTCGGCGACGCCATCGACAGCTTCACCATCACCGGCGGCCTGGTGATCCTGGCGGCGACAGTCTACACGGCGCATCGCGAAGCCCGGCTGGGCCGCAGGCCATTGTCCGCGGGCCCGCGCGAATCATGAGCGCCACGTCCCTAAAAACGCTCTCGCTCCAGGCCCAGGCCATCGTCTACATGCTGCTGGCGGCCGTCTTCGCCTCGTCAATGTCGGTGGGGATCAAGATGACCGGCCAGAACATCCCGGCCGGGCAGATCGTCTGGGTCCGCTCGGCCATCGCCGGCATCGCCATGCTGCCGTTTCTCGTGCCGCGCGGGCTGGCGGCCTTCCGCTCGCCGCGCCCGGCCCTGCTCCTGGTTCGCTCGGTCAACGCCACCGTGATCATGCTGTGCGGCTTCTACGCCGTCGTCCATCTGCCGCTGGTGGAGGTCACCGCGCTTTCCTTCACCAAGCCGTTCTTCCTGATCGTGCTGGCGGCGCTCTTTCTCGGCGAAGTTGTGAGGTTACGCCGCACGGTGGCGACCGTGCTCGGCTTCATCGGCGTGCTGGTCATCTTGCGGCCCACCGTATCGATCGAGTTCGCGGCCGTCTCCGCGCTGGCGGCGGCCTTCTTCATGGCGGTCGGCACGGTCATGGTAAAGAAGCTGGCGGACGATCATACGCCCGAGCTGCTGATCTTCTACGCCGCGCTGGGCGCGGTGCTGCTCCTGGCGCCGACAACGCTTGCGGGCTGGGTGGCGCCGACGCCCACGGAATGGATCTGGCTCGTCCTGCTCGGGCTCCTGGGCACCGCCGCGCAGGCCTGCATGATCCGCGCCTTCTATATGGCCGAGGCCACGCTGATCGTGCCGTTCGAGTATACCCGCATCCTGTTCGCCGCGGCGTTCGGCTACCTGCTGTTTGCCGA
>JAKSBY010000608.1 GCA_022360855.1 Sphingomonadales bacterium
CGTAGACCACGAAGTCGTACAAGGCGACCGAAAGGTGGTATCCCCAATCGTGGTGGAACCAGATCGGGTTGCCGAGATTGCCGTAGATGGTCGCGGCGACGCCGATGACGACCATCAGCTTCAGCCGGTCGCCATATCCCGCAAGCCCCTGCGCCACGGTTTTCAGGACAAAGGCCAGGACGACCGCCGTCACCAGATAATGAAGGAACCCCTGAAGCATCTTCGCCGGCGCCTGCGGGTCGGCGCCCGCGGCTCGGTAGAAGATGGTGACGATGGGGCCCTCCTTGTGGCGGCTGACGAATTCGTCTTGGTCAACCACGTAATAGTCGGGCAACTGATAGGCGCCGGATTCGGTGATCGAGGCCTTGAGGCCGTCGACGACCGCCCGGCTGGCCTCCGCGCTCAGGTGATTGAAGGGGTTTGATAATCCGGTGGCCCAGAAGACGAAGCCCCAGATAAACATGGCGACAGCGGCCAGCAAACTGGCGATGGCAAGCTTCTTCATGATTGCTCTCCCTCCCGAAGGACCGGTCGAGCCAATCAGATCATGCCGCCACTAGCAAGCTACAATTGGATTAAGCGCCCGTGAGCCAAAGCAGGCCGGGCAGAAAGACCCAAGCGGCCGGCAGGGCGGCGAGCAAAGGCCGCCACAGGCCCCCGGCCCGGCCCCAAAACAGCCAGCGGGCGGCCAAGGCCGCCAGGGCGCCGTGATGGACCAACATGACCGCGATCACCGCGGCATAAAGCAGGCCACCCCCGCCAGTCTGCCGCTCGATGAGGATCAGAAGGCCGAAAAAGACCGTCAGTCCGGCCAACGCCAGAACCGCCGTAATCTTCCCGATCAACCGCAGCGGCCGCCGTCTCTGCGGCAGGGCCGCTGCCTCAACCTCTGACATCGCAATCTCCCGGGTGCCCTTGACCCTGATGAGATATAGTGCCTTTCGGGTGCTTTGCTACTGCCCTATCGGCCTGCCGCGGCGCTTGCGGAGGTTTCGCCCGGGTCGTCGGATTTTTCGACGAGACCGTATTCGGCGACCTTGCGATAGAGCGTCGACCGCCCGATACCGAGGCGCCGCGCGATCTCCGACATGCGGCCGTTGTATTTCTCCAGGGCGAGGCGGATCACGTCGGCCTCGATCTCCTCCAAGGGCTTGATTTCCCCCGCCGGGTCGAAGACCGGCAGGAGGCCGGGGGCTGGTGCTGAGACGGGTGCGGCATATCCCGGCCGTCCGGTTCCGGCCGGCTCGCGCGCCGGAAGGGCGCCGCCCTGCCGTTCCATCTGGAACAGGATCTGCGGGAAATCCGAAACGCCGAGCTCGTCGGCATCACACAGGATGAAGGCGCGGAACACGGCATTTTGCAGCTGGCGGATATTGCCCGGCCAGTCGTAGTTGATCAAAAGGTCGAGCGCCTCTTTCGCGATCGATTTTTGCCCCTTCTCTTCGCTGGAGGCGGTGCGTGCAATGAAATGATTGACCAGCGCCGGGATGTCTTCGCGGCGCTCGCGCAAGGATGGGATGCGCAAGGGGAAGACGTTCAGCCGGTAGTAGAGGTCTTCACGGAACGCGCCTGTGGCCACCTGATCGACGATGTTGCGGTTCGTCGCCGAGATGATGCGGATATCGATCTTTACAGGCCTGCGGGCGCCGATGGGATCGATCTCGTTCTCCTGAATGGCGCGCAGCAGCTTGACCTGCATATCGAGTGGCAATTCGCCGATTTCGTCGAGAAAAAGCGTGCCGCCATTGGCTTCCTCGAACTTGCCGATGTGTTTGTCGTCGGCGCCGGTGAACGAGCCGCGTTCGTGGCCGAACAGGATGCTCTCCACCAGATGCTCCGGGATGGCGCCGCAATTGACCGCCACGAAGGCTTTGCTGCGCCGGTCGCTGGCCGCCTGAATGGCGCGGGCGAAGAGTTCCTTGCCGACACCGCTCTCGCCTTCGATGAAGACGGGGATATTCGACGCCGCCGCCTTCTTCGCCGCGTCGACCGCCTCGAGCATGGCCGGCGAGGCGCCGATCAGGTCCTCGAAGCTCAGGGTCTCGACGAAGCGTTCCGTGACCGGCTCCAATTCGCCGACTAGCGCGTTGGATTCCAGAGCATTGTCGATCGCGCTGCGGATGCGCTCCGCGCTTGCCGGCTTGACCAGGAAGTCGCTGGCGCCGGCGCGCATGGCGTCGACCACGTTGCGCACGCCGGAATGCGCCGTCAGTACTACCACGGGCAGGTCGGGCCGTTTCGGGCGCAGCGCCTTCAAGACGTCGATGCCGTTCATTACCGGCATGGAGAGGTCGAGGAGCACGACGTCGATGGCCGGATCGCCGGCCTCGATGGCGGCCAGCGCTTCCTCGCCGGTCGCGGCGGTCCTGGTGCGATATCCCTGCCGGGCGACAACGCCTTCGAGCAGGCGCAGCTGCGCGGCTTCGTCGTCTACGATGAGGATCGTCCTGTCCATTGCGCCCGACCTTTTTCTTTGCAGGCCTGTATCATTACGGGACAAGGGTTAAGATATTCGTAATACCCCAGGCCACGGCATCTGCCCCGGCGGCTCGCAACTGGTCCGAATCGGTATTCCCGGCGTTTCATCACTTGTGATTGGCCAAGGCGGGTTTATCTTCAAGCAATGGAGCGGGAAGTCAACAGACTGAGCCGGCGTGTCCGCCGCTACGCCAAGGTTTCCGGCACGATGGGCGGCATGGCCGCGCGGTTGGCGGGCGACCGGCTGTTTGGCCAGTCGATCGATCACGCCGGGCTGGCATCGGATCTCAGGGTTGCGCTTGGCGGGCTCAAGGGCCCGGTGATGAAAGTGGCGCAGATCCTCTCGACGATTCCCGATGCGTTGCCCAGGAGCTATGCCGAGGAGCTTTCGCAGCTCCAGGCCAATGCGCCGGCCATGGGTTGGCATTTCGTCAAGCGCCGCATGGCCGCCGAGCTTGGGCCCGGCTGGCAGTCGAAATACGGACCGTTCGAGCACGCGGCCGCCGCCGCCGCGTCCCTCGGCCAGGTGCACCGGGCGCGCGCCAAGGATGGCCGCGAACTGGCGGTCAAGCTGCAATATCCGGACATGTCCTCGGTTGTGGAGGCGGACCTCAAGCAGCTCGCCATGGCGCTCTCGATCTACCGCCGCTACGACAACGCGGTCGATCTCTCGGAGATCAAGAAGGAGCTCAAGGCGCGTCTGCGCGAGGAGCTCGATTATGCGCTGGAAGCGAGGAACATGGCGCTATACGGCGCCATGCTCGCGGGCGAGGCCGACGTGCATGTGCCCGAGCCCCTGACCGCGCTCTCGACAGAGCGTCTCCTGACCATGACTTGGCTCGAAGGCCGGCCGCTGATGGAGTTTACCGAGGCGGACGAGGAAACCCGGAACCGGATCGCCATCAATCTCTTCCGGGCCTGGTATGTGCCGTTTCACCGCTACGGCGTGATCCACGGCGACCCGCATCTGGGCAATTACACGGCGCGCGACGATCTGTCGCTCAATCTTCTGGATTTCGGCTGCATTCGGGTCTTCCCGCCGGCCTTTGTCGGCGGCGTCGTCGATCTCTACCGGGCGCTGCGCGACGGCGACGAGGAGCTGGCGGTGCACGCCTACGAGACGTGGGGCTTCAAGGGCCTGTCGAAAGAGCTGATCGAGACCCTGAATATCTGGGCCACGTTTCTCTACGGGCCGCTGATGGAAGACGCGCCGCGGCTGATCAATTCGGCGGAAAAGCCGAGCATGTACGGTGCCAATGTGGTGGCGCAGGTGCACCGCAAGCTGAAGGAGCTGGGACCGGTCACGCCGCCGCAGGAATTCGTGTTGATGGACCGCGCGGCGCTCGGCCTTGGCGGGGTGTTCCTGCGGCTCGGCGCCAAGATCAACTGGCACCGGCTGTTCCACGACATCATCGACGGGTTCGACGTCCCGGCGCTCGCGAAGCGGCAAAAGGCCGCGCTGAC
>JAKSBY010000304.1 GCA_022360855.1 Sphingomonadales bacterium
CGCCATGTGGCGCCGTAGCCGACGGTGGCACCCGCACCGATTTCCCGGACCTGCAGGATCCGCGCTTTCAACTCGATCGCCTGCGTCATCGGATTAGGCCGGTCGGTAAAGGGATTGCCGCCATAGATGCCGATGCCCGGCCGGCCGAGATGAAGGTCGTATTCCGGGCCCATGAGGATGCCGGCGGTATTGGCGATGGATGCCGGGGCGGATGGCAACAGGTGCCGGAGCCGGTTGAAATCCTTAAGCTGCGCGGCATTCATCGGGTGATCGGGCGTATCGCCGCAGGCCAGGTGGCTCATCACGTAGTCCAGCGCGACGGGCTTCAGCGGCGTCTGGTCTTCGGCCAGCGCCAAGGTCTCCGTCTCGGCGAGCCCGAGCCGATTGATGCCGGTATCGAGATGCAGGATGCAACCCTGCGGCCCGTTTTCCCGGCAATAGTCGGACCAGAGCGCGAGCTGGCCGGGGTCGTTCAAGACCGGCTTGATGCGGGCTTCAACGAATTCCCGGGCGTTCTGACTGACAAGCCCGTTGAGCGCATAGATCTCCGCCTCCGGCAGCACCGACCGCAATGCTACGCCCTCGCCGAAACTGGCTACGAAGAAGACGCGGCAGCCCTCGACCCAAAGGAGCGGCGCAATGGTATCCATGCCGAGCCCGTAAGCGTCGGCCTTGACCGCGGCCCCGGTCTCGGCCGGCGAGTTCTTTGCCGCCAGCATGCGATAATTGGCCGCCACGGCGTCCAGATCGATCACCAGGGTCGAATGATGCTTGGCGCTCAGAGTCTCGCCTTTCCGGGGGATGAATCGGGGCGCGCGGACTATAGAGCATGATCTCTAGAGGTAGAACCACTTTGACCGGGAAGATTTTGCGCACCAGGCTGCTTGAGGTCCGCAGCGCGATGCAGGGCATCGGGCAAGGGCGTCAAGCAGCCTGGTGCGCAAAAAGGGCCCGGCCCGACGGGTGGCGTGCAGGGGTCCACTGGCCGCCATCAAAGAGGCTCTACCTCTAGAGATCATGCTCTTACGTCAGAATTGTTCGGGCTCAAAGCCTTCGCGGGCGAGGTCGGTGAAGCGCGTGGTCTCGGAGGCGAAGTGCAGCTCCAGCACGCTGGTCGGGCCATGGCGGTTCTTGCCGACGATCACCTCGGCCTTGTTATGGACGGCATCCATGTCCTGCTGCCATTGCGCCATCCGGTCGGCGTCGGAATCGGGCGGCTTGGCCTTTTCCTTGTAATACTCCTCGCGATAGACGAAGAGCACGATGTCGGCATCCTGCTCGATGGTGCCGGACTCGCGCAGGTCGGAAAGGATGGGGCGCTTGTTTTCGCGGCTCTCCACCTGCCGGGAAAGCTGCGAGAGCGCCAGCACCGGGATATCCAGCTCCTTGGCGAGGTTCTTCAGGCCGCGGGTGATCTCTGAGATCTCGAGCACCCGGTTCTCGGCGGCGGCGCCCTTGCCCAAGCCATGCACGAGCTGGATATAGTCGACGACGACGAGACCGAGTCCATGCCGGCGCTTCAGCCGCCGCGCCCGGGTCCTCAGCCCGGCGATACTCAAGGCCGGCGTGTCGTCGATGAAAAGCGGCAGGTTCTCCAGCTCCCGCGAGGCGCGCACCAGCTCGTTGAACTTGGTGGCGTTGAGCTGGCCGCGGCGCAGCTCCTGCGTCGGGATGCCAGCGCGCTCGGAGAGAATACGCGCGGCAAGCTGGTCCGACGACATTTCCAGCGAGAAGAACCCGACCACGGCGCCCTTGGTCTCAGCCATGTCTTCACCGGCTTCCAGATCGTCCAGGTAACGCCGCGCCGTGTTGTAGGCGATGTTGGTGGCCAGCGCCGTCTTGCCCATGCCCGGCCGGCCGGCGAGCACGATCAGGTCGCTTCTGTGCAGCCCGCCGACGTTGCGGTTCAACGTCTCCAGCCCGGTAGTGACGCCGGACAGCTTGTGCGGGTCCTTATAAGCCTTCTCGATATTCTCGACCGCCGCGGTCAGCGAGGTCTGAAAGTTGACGAAGCCGCCCTCGTATTTTCCCTGGTCCGCCAGGTTGAAAAGATACTGCTCGGCGCGTTCGATCTGCTCGGTGGCGAGATCGTCTACCGGCGATTCATAGGCGTCGATCACCATCTCCTCGCCGATGCGGATCAAATCGCGGCGCAGCGCCAGGTCGTAGACCGTGCGGCCGTAGTCCTCCGCGTTGATGATGGTTGTGGCCGAGGCCGCGAGGCGCGCGAGATATTGCGCGCCGCCGACCTCGACGAGCCCTTCGTCGCCCTCGAAATAGGGCTTCAGCTTGATCGGGTCCGCCGTGCGCCCCTCGTTGACCAGCTTGACCATGGCCTCGTAGATGCGCCCGTGCACGGATTCGAAAAAGTGCTCGGGCTCGAGGAAGGCCATGACGCGGTTGACCGCCTCGTTGTTGACCAGCATGGCGCCCAGGAGCGCCTGCTCGGCCTCCAGATTATGCGGCGCCTGGCGGTAGGCAAGGTCGTCATAGTCCGTCGACGTGCCGGTCTCGCCAGCGTCGTTTGCGGGGGTTGGGGGAGCGACCTGGGCCATGTCCCAGATTTACGCCGATGGCGGGCCCAGGTGAAGGGGCTTATTTTTCCACAGGCACACTATCTTGTGGAAAAGCTTGGCCACCTTCGACCCCAACCACCACTGTCACCCGCCGACTTGATCGGCGGGTCCATGGGGCCAATGCCGAGCCGGTGGCCTCATGGATTCGCCGGTCGAGCCGGCGAATGACAAGACGAGGGGCATGAGAGCCTTCAATCCACCTCGTCGTGCGGGATGATCCAGTCTTCCTCGAGCGCGCCTTCGACCCAGTGCGCCACGGCGGGACAACCGATCACCGCATCCATATAGGCGCGGCTCTCCGGCGCGACATCGACCTGGTAAGTGTGGAGGCGCCAAACGACCGGGGTGTACATGGCATCGGCGCCGCCGAAGCCGCCGAACAGGAACGGCCCGCCCGAGGCCGCGAGGCACTCGCTCCAGATCGCCAGAATGCGGGCGATCTCGGAAGCCACGTCTTCGCCATAGGGAAACGGTTTGGGCGGGCGGTGGATGTTCATCGGCAGAGTCTTGCGCAGGGCCGCGAAGCCCGAGTGCATCTCGGCCGATACAGCCCGGGCCCGCGCGCGGGCTGCCCGGTCCTCTGGCCACAAGCCCGCCTCGGGCGCCAGCTCGGCCAGATA
>JAKSBY010000239.1 GCA_022360855.1 Sphingomonadales bacterium
AAGATCGGCTCCGGCAAATGGGAAGAGCATGTTGGCCATTCCGACTCGATGTTCGTCAACGCGTCGACCTGGGCCCTGATGCTCACCGGCCGGGTGGTCGAGCTGGAAAAATCGGTCAGCGGCGATCTCGCGGGCTGGGTCAAGCGGCTGGTGAACCGCATGGGCGAGCCGGTGATCCGCCAGGCCATGCTGCAGGCCATGCGCATCATGGGCGGCGAGTTCGTGCTCGGCCGCACCATCGAGGCCGCCATCAGGCGCGGCCGCAAGGAGGAGGGCGAAGACGCCCTGTTCTCCTTCGACATGCTGGGGGAGGGCGCACGCACCCATGAAGCGGCGGAGCGCTACTTCACGTCCTACGCCCACGCCATCTCGGTGATCGCGCGGGAGACCGGCGGCGATACGCCGGAGACGCGCTCCGGCATCTCGGTCAAGCTTTCCGCGCTGCATCCGCGCTACGAATACGCGCAGAAGGACAAGGTCTTCGCCGAGCTCCTGCCCAAGCTCAAGGCGCTCGCCTTTCAGGCCGCGGACGCCGATATCGGTTTCACTATCGATGCCGAGGAGGCGGACCGGCTGGACCTCTCCCTGGACCTGATCGAGGCCCTGGCGCGCGACCCCGAGCTGGCCGGCTGGGACGGGCTCGGCATGGCGCTTCAGGGCTATGGCAAGCGCGCGCCGGCGGTGGCCGACTGGATGGCGGCGCTGGCCCGCGAGACCGGCCGCCGCTTCATGGTGCGGCTCGTGAAGGGCGCCTATTGGGACACCGAGATCAAACGCGCCCAGGTGGAGGGGCTGGCCGGCTACCCGGTCTTCACCCGCAAGGCCAATACCGACCTCGGCTACATCGTCACGGCAGCCAGGCTGCTGGCCAACCGCGACGTGATCTTCAGCCAGTTCGCCACCCACAATGCCCATTCCCTGGCGGCCATCCTGGCGATGGCGGGCAAGGGCGGCGGCTACGAGTTCCAGCGGCTGCACGGCATGGGCGAACTCTTGTACAAAGAGGCCAAGGCGCAGCATCCGGAGCTGCCGCGTCTCAGGATCTACGCGCCCGTGGGCGAGCATGAGGACCTGCTGGCCTATCTCGTGCGCCGGCTGCTGGAGAACGGCGCCAACTCCTCCTTCGTCAACCGCTTCATGGACGAAGACGTGGCCGTCGAAGAGCTGGCCCGTGATCCCATCGGCGAAGTGGAGCGGGCGGAGCAGAAGAGCCACGCGCATATCCCGCTGCCCGCCGATCTCTATGGCGCCGGCCGCAAGAACGCGGCCGGCATCGATCTGGCCGACCCGGCGGAGGTCGAGCCCCTGCTGGCCGAGATGACGGGCCATTACGGTAAGACCATCGCCGCCGCGCCCCTGGTCGGCGGGGAGCCTGTCGCGGGCGCACCCGAGCCGGTCACCAGCCCGGCCGACCGGCGGGTTGAGGTGGGCAGCGTGGTCAACGCCACGGCCGAGGCGGTGGATACGGCGCTCGCCAAGGCGACCGCCGCGCAGCCGGCCTGGGATACGTTGGGCGGCGCGGCGCGGGCCGACATCATCGCCAGGGCCGGCGATAAGATGGAGGCGGAGACCGCGCGGCTGATGGCGCTCTGCGTCGCCGAGGCGGGCAAGACCCTTCCGGACGCGCTCGCCGAGGTGCGCGAGGCGGTGGATTTCTGCCGTTACTACGCGGCCGAGGCGCGCGCCCAGTTCGGCGAGGCCAAGCGCCTGCCCGGACCAACCGGGGAAGACAACCGCCTCGGCCTGCATGGCCGCGGCGTCTTCACCTGCATCTCGCCGTGGAACTTCCCGCTCGCCATCTTCACCGGGCAGGTGGCCGCCGCGCTCGCCGCCGGCAACGCGGTCGCCGCCAAGCCCGCCGAGCAGACGCCGCTGATCGCCCAGGAGGCGGTCAAGCTTTTTCACGCGGCCGGCGTACCGGGCGACGTGCTCGCCTTCCTGCCCGGCACGGGCGAGGAGGTCGGCGCGCGGCTTGTGGCGGACCCGCGCACCGCCGGCGTCGCCATGACCGGCTCCACCGAGACCGCCAGGATCATCAACCAGGTGCTGGCCGGGCGCGACGGGCCGATTCTGCCGCTGATCGCCGAGACCGGCGGCCAGAACGCCATGTTCGTGGATTCCACGGCGCTGCCGGAGCAGGTGACCGACGACGTGATCGCGTCTGCCTTCCTCTCCGCCGGCCAGCGCTGCTCGGCCTTGCGCGTCCTCTATCTGCAGGAGGATATCGCCGACAAGATGACCGAAATGATCGCCGGCGCCATGGCGGCGCTGACCGTGGGCGACCCGCAATATCTCGCGACCGATATCGGCCCGATCATCGACGACGAGGCCGCCGCCGGGCTTACGGCCCATGCCGACCGCATGGCCAAGGAAGCCAAGCTGATCGCCCAGTGCAAGCTCGATCCGGCCGCAAAGCACGGCAGCTTCTTTGCCCCGCGCATGTATGCGCTGGACAGCCTCGACCAGCTCACCCGCGAACAGTTCGGCCCGATCCTCCACGTCCTGCGCTATCCGGCGAACGGGCTGGAGCAGGCCATCGCGGACGTGCGCGCCACGGGCTACGGCCTGACTCTCGGCATCCACAGCCGCATCGAGGGCCAGGCGGCGCGCATCTTCGGTGCCTCGGCCGTGGGCAACACCTATGTCAACCGCAACATGGTGGGGGCGGTGGTCGGCGTGCAGCCTTTCGGTGGCCAGGGACTCTCAGGGACGGGGCCCAAGGCCGGCGGGCCGCATTATCTGCATCGCTTCGCCACCGAGCGGGTAATCACCGTCAATACCGCGGCCACCGGTGGCAACGCGGCGCTGTTTTCGTTGGAGGAAGACGGGTGAGGACGTTCGCCGCCCTCTTGGCCGGGCTCCTGCTCGGCGCCTGCGCCACGGGCGATTCTTGCGAGAAATACCTGCCCGTCGATGGGGTTGCCGCCAAGGAGCCGGTGCGCGGCGTTATCGTCGAATCGCCGGTGGACTATCGGGGCGTCAGCCTCGCGTTTATCGAGTGCCGCGCCCGGCGCGGCAGCCAGATCGCGCAATTCCTGCTCGGCCGGGCCTACCAGACCGGCACGCAGGTGGCGCGGGATTTCGGGCAGGCGGCGAAATGGTACAAACGTGCCGCCGGGCCGGCCTCGAATTCTCAATACACCTACGCCCCGCCGGTCGGCCATGGCGAGCTCGGCCGCCTCTACGAGGGCACGCGCGACCGCCCCAAGCGCGGCTACCCGCCGGCCCAGATGGCCCTCGCCGAGCTCTATTTGGACGGCCGCGGCGTCAAGCAGGACGAGGCCAAGGCCCAACAATGGCTGTCGCGGGCCGCGCGCCAGGGCTACGAACCGGCCATTGCGCTCTTGGACCAACTCTTCGGCAAATCCCTCGTCGATGCTGTCAACAAGGGCTGAGGCGTCTTGCATTCAGCTTGTCTCGTCATTGCGAGCGCAGCGAAGCAATCTAGGGACGATCGAGCTCCACCCTTCCGGTCATGCCCGCGAAAGCGGGCATCCAGGCAAACTTCGACATGGATTCCCGCTTTCGCGGGAATGACGGGAACGGGTCACGAGATCGCCGCGGCCCATTGGGCCTCGCGATGACGCCTTACTGTCTCCATGGTGGCGCTTTACGCCCCGGAGTTACCTCAAACGCCGCCGTGCGACCCCGACGCCGAGAAGCCCGAGGCCGAGGAGGACGAGCGTGCCCGGCTCCGGCATGGAGGTCATCGGCGGTGGGGGCGGCGGATTGGTCGTGGAATTGGGGAAGATGATCGACCCGTTGGGAACGTCGTAGCTCACCTCCCTTGTGATCAAGTTGAAGTTCGCGTCAAAAAAGGTCGCATCGATGGTCGCCGTCACGGCGCCGGTAAAATCCGACAGGTTCAACGTCGGTGCGCCGAGGAGCGGGTTGATCCCGTCATTGACGAACAGCGACGACGGCCCGATCAAGTCGATAAGCAGTTGCGGCTGTTCGAATGTCACCAAGTCGGCTGGCGCTCGGATATCGATTGTGAGCCGATTTGTCAGCAAATTGATCCGGATCGCGCTGTCGGCCGTGGAGAGGTCGCTTTGGGTGGCGCCCGGGTTCAGCGTCACGCTGCTGCCGCCGATGGTTATCTCCGCCTGGGTGATGGCGTTGTAGTTCCCCTGGTTCGGGTCGGCGTCATTGTCCGTCGCCGTTTCGTCGAAGGTCACGACAAAATCCAGCGCCGTGCCGCTGGTGACGTTCAGGGCGCCGCCAAATGTCGAGAATGGTATCGGGCCCACATTGCTCAGGAACGGTATCGAGCCCGTAATCACGGCCGCGCCGGCCCCGGAAGCCGACAAGCCGAAAACGAATGAAATCAGGACAAGCAGCTTCCTGCCTGCCGAAACGCAGTGCTTTGCGGTCATTCTCAAGTGCCTCCCACATGGCCCAACTTCTTTGGGCTGAAAAAGTGGATCGCATATCCCGAGATCCGGTTCCCTCGCACACGGATCGGGACCCGCGCCCATTCGAACTCATGGTCTACAAGTTCGAACTTCTGGTCTACAAGCAAGAATCGTGCCGAGAATCGAAATTCCATTATTGTCAAAGGGTTAGCGGAAGCGGGGCTTTTGGCCGGGGTCAAAACTGTAAAGAATCCCGACAGTTTTGCGCCCTGGAGAACGAACGTCTGCGCTTTATGCTAGAATGGCGTCGCAGCAATCGGCGATGCGGGCGATGCCGGCGGCCGGGTCGAAATCCGCATGGCGTGCGGCGATTTCCCCGGCGCGTTCGGCGAGGGCGGTTTCGGCCAGCATCATCCGGGCCACGCCGGCGAAATCGAAGTTCTTGATCGTCGGGATGGCGAGTCTAGCGACGCCGAGTTCGCCGAGGCGGAAGCCCATGCGCGCCTGCTCCATATGGTGCGGGAACAGCGCCAGCGGGCAGCCGCCGAGGACGAGCTGCAGGGCGCTGCCGTGGCCGCCATGGGTGATGGCGAGGCGGGCCTGCCTGGCCGCGTGTTTAAGGTCCACCTGATCGGCCGTGATCCGCAAAGACCCGCCCGAGAGTTTTTCCACGATCTCGGGCGTCGCGTCGGGCGCGACCGCCAGGGTCGGCAGGCCGAGCCCGGCGAGCTGGCGCATCAGAGGCTCGAAATGCGGATAGCGCGCCGGGTAGTAGACGAAGATGCGTTCGCCGTCGCCCGTGGGCCATTCAGGCGCGGTGGCGACCGCCGCGATGTCGAGCGGGCCGACATAGTCGGCATCCGCGCGCGGCCCGAAATGGTCGAATTCCGGCAGGGTCGTCAGGAAGGTGCCATCGGCCGCAAAGATGTCCTGCAAGGCTGCTAAGGGCGCCGCGCCCAGCTCCGCCAGCGCCCGGTTGACGCGCACGAGCGTCACCTCGTCGGCGCGCGCCAGCTCCTCCCGATCTGCCTTCCGCATCGGATTGAGCGCCGGAAACGGCCGGCCCGAGGGCGGCACGGTGAAGCCCGAGCCAAGCGCGATCGCAGGGATGGAGAGGCTCTTCGTGGCGAGCAGCGCCGTCGGCGCATTTTCGGCAATCAGGAGTTCCGCCGCCGATTTCATGAGCAGCTTCCGCCAGTTCCGGAGCAGGTGCGCGATGACCGCCGCCTCGTAATAGCCGGACTTGTCGAGGATCCCGGCATGGTTGATCGAGGTCGGCAGGTCCGGGCGGGTGGTGGGATGCGGCGCCGGCATGACGGTGCCGTCGACGGCCGTCAAGATACGCCCCGCCAACACCACGTCCCTGACGGCGAAATTCATCTCGTGCCCGCGGGCCTTGAGGGCGGGTGCAAGGGCGGCGAGATTGTGCAGATGGCCGGTGCCGCTGCCCATCTCCCATGCGCAGAGTATGCGGCCCATTTGCCTCCCCTTGCTGCGGCCGGCGTCCAGGCGTCAGTGTGCGGAGTGGGCGGGCCGAATGCAAGGCGGCGGCCCCATGGCCGCCGCCGGAGCGGGCATTGCGAGAGCCCTAGTCTTCGTCTTTGCGCCGCTTGCGCCGCCTGAGAGCCGCCAGCCCGCCAAGGCCCGCCGCAGCGAGGCCCAGGGTGCCGGGCGTCGGAGTCTCGAAAGTCGGGAACTGGGTGATCTGGATCTGGAAGGTGTCGTTGACGGTCCCCTCGACATCGCCCTCGAACTCAAAGCTGATGCCGAAGGATTCCTCGTCCAGGATCGGAGTCTCGAAGAACAGCCAAACGTCGTTCCCCATGCGCATGGGGCCGTTTGAGGGCGAAGTCTCGGCAATGAGCGTGAACGAATCGAGGCGGGCGCCGAATTCCGGATCGATGATGAAGTGAAAGTCGGTCCACGGCACGCCGGTGTCGTTGATGATGGTCTCGCTGAGCTGGCCGTTGCCGTAGGGATCGGTTTCCAGGACCAGCACGTGCTCGACGCCGAACTCAAAGAAATTCTTGTCGCAGTTGGAGCCGCCGACGCTGAAGTCATTGCAGGTCAACACGACGTTGACGTCGTTGGTGCCGGGCGGTGTCGAGGTTTGCGTGCCGTTGTGCTGGATGATCGCGGCGCCCGCCGGTACGGTCCAGACCAGCGCGCCGAAGGCGACGCCGGACATCAGCTTGGCGCGATGGGAAAAACTCATTTTGCGGACCTCCCGCTTTATGGATTCGTCTGAAATTCGTCGTTCACTTATGATCGCTGCAAGAATCGTGCCGGAATCGATCTATGATAAGAATCAAGGGCTTAGGATTCCGCCGGTTGGGAAACTGTAAAGAATCCCGACAGTTTTGACGGGTCCGGAGGCGGGTGGGGAGGGTGTCGAGCCCGCCTAAATCTCCGCCCACATGCGCATGAGGTTGGCGTAGGTCTCGTGCAGGAGCTCGGCGACCTCCGAGTCCGGTGCAACCTCGCGCACCTGCTTCAGGGACTCGCTGAGATTGCGCAGGATCTGCCGCCGGGCGGGATCGCGCACCAGGCTCTGAATCCAGGTGACGGCCGCCAGCCGCTCGCCGCGGGTGATCTCGGCGACCCGGTGATAGGCGGAGGTCTCGTAGACGATGGCGTCGCCCGCCGGCAATTTGACCATCTCCTCGCCGGTCTCCATCTCGATGGCGAGCTCGCCGCCGTCGTAAGCGTCGATGTCGGAGAGGAAGATGGTGATCGACAGGTCGGTCCTCAGCTTGTTGACATGGCCCATGATCGGCGCGTCCAGGTGACGCTCGTAATACATGCCGGTCTGGTAGCGGCTGATGGTCGCCGGCTGGAAGCGCTGCGGCATGGCGAAGTCGAGGAAGTCCTTGTTGCCGCGCAGGGCCTCGGCGATGATCTGGTTGATGGCCGTGACGTTGTCTTCCGACGGCTTGACCTGTTCGTTCTTCTTCACCTCTTCGGGCATGGTGCGCGCGCTGATGCGGCCGTCGACGAACTTGCTCTTCGCCGCGATATCGTGCAGCGATTTGATCTGGTCCTTGGTCAGGAGGGCTGGGATGATGCGAAACATGGCGTGCGCAACCTGGCGAGTGGCGGGTGGTGCCGGATGTCTGACTCGAACAGACGACCTACCGCTTACAAGGCGGTTGCTCTACCAACTGAGCTAATCCGGCGCCCGCGCATCGGCGGCGCCACTCTATGAATCACCCGTTGCCAAATCAATAAGAATTCCCTCGCTCCGACCTCGTCATGCCCGTGGAAACGGGCATCCAGTTCGGCATTGCCATGGATTCCCGCGTTCGCGGGAATGACTGTTGGGACGTGCCGAGATCGCCGCGTCGCTCCGCTTCTCGCGATGACGGCAGGGCCGCAATCAAAAAATTCCCCGCCGGGCTTGACATTACTGTTTATGTGTTATACATACATAGCACACCACGACATTACAGCGCCAAGACGCTAGGACAGTGGCCCGAGACACGACAGCGAGAGATCAAGGACCAAAACGATGTTTATCACCACCGATCGCCAGATCACCGACCGTTGCCGCCGCCGCGTGCGCCGCGAGGCCCGCCGGTCGAACCGCAATGCGCGGTTCCATCGCTAGGCCGAACCCCCAAACGGATCGGCATCCCGAAACCAAATCCGAAACGGACTGAGCCATGACTTGGATGAAACACACCGGACTGATGGGCGGCCTGATGCTGGTACGGCTGACCGAGGGCAGGCCGGCCAGGAATGAAACGCCGGCGCCCGTCGGGCTGCGCCATCTGGCCACCGTGCCGGCCTGGCAGCCGCGCCCACAGGCCGAGCGCCTGGAGCGTCTTTCATGACCGCCATCTGGAGCGAAGACCAGCCGATCTACCGGCAGCTCAGGGACCGGATCGTCTCCTCGATCCTCGACGGCTCCCTGAAGGAGGGCGAAGCCCTGCCGTCGGTGCGCAACGTGGCGATGGACATGCAGATCAATCCGATCACCGCGTCGAAGGCCTATCAGGAACTGGTGGCCGAGGGGTTGGTGGAGAAAAAACGGGGACTCGGAATGTTTATCATGGACGGCGCGCAGGATCGCCTGCGCCAGGCCGAACAACGCAAATTCCTTGAAGAAGAGTGGCCGCGCATTGTCGAGCGCATCCATGCCATGGGGCTGGATGTGGCCGAGTTGCTGGCGGCCGCCAAGCCGAAGAACAACGGCGGCGGAGACGCCTCATGAGCACCGCGAACAGTCATAACGTGGTCGAGGCCCGCGGCCTGACCAAGACCTACGGAAGCTTGCGGGCCGTCGACAACATCAGCTTCGACATTCCGTCGGGCCGGATCGTCGGCGTGATCGGCTCCAACGGGGCCGGCAAGACCACGATGCTGAACGCCGTCCTCGGCCTGTTGCCCTATGAGGGCGAGCTGAAAGTGCTCGGCAAGGATCCCCTGAAAGACCGGGCGGAGCTGATGCACGACGTCTGCTTCATCGCCGATGTCGCCACGCTGCCCCGCTGGATGCGGGTCAGCCAGGTGCTCGATTATGTCGAGGGCGTGCACGACCGCTTCGACCGCGCGAAGGCACACGCCTATCTGGCGCGTACTGAGATTCCGTTGAACAAGCGGATCCGGGGTCTTTCCAAGGGCATGACCGTGCAGCTGCATCTCTCCATCGTCATGGCCATCGACGCCAAGCTTTTGGTGCTCGACGAGCCGACGCTCGGCCTCGATATCATCTTCCGCAAGCGGTTCTATTCCAACCTGCTCGCCGATTACTTCGACGAAGACAAGACGATCATCGTCACCACCCATCAGGTCGAGGAGATCGAGCACATCCTGACCGACGCCCTGTTCATCAAGGACGGCGGCATCGATCTCTACGCGTCGCTGGAAGAGCTCGCCGAGACCTATACCCAGCTCGTCACCGATACCGCCCGCGCCGACGAGGCGCGCGCACTCGGCCCGCTCGCCGAGCGCGACCTCCTGGGCCGCAAGGCTTTCGTGTTCGAAGGCGCCGATAAGGCCAAGCTGGCCGAATTGGGCGAGTTGCACCGCATCGGCCTGAGCGACCTGTTCGTGGTCCGCATGACCGGAGAAATGGCATGAACACCCAAACCGCCAAGGCGCTGATGACGCGCGAGTTCATCGACAACCGGATGGCGTTTTTTACGATCCCGGCGATCATCAGCGCGATCCTGCTCGCCGCCCTGGTCGCCTTTTCCATTTCGGTGCAGTTCGGCGATCAGACCATCCAGTTTGAAGACGGCGAACGGATCGAGGGGCTCGGCATGCTGCTCGACCACCTCGGCGATGTCGAGGTCGAGCATCGCCGCGAGATCATCACCGGGGGCATGTTCGCCTTCGTCATGCCGGTGATCCTGATCCTGCCCTTCATCATTCTGTTTTCGCTTCTGAGCTCGCTCTACGACGACCGCAGGAACCGGAGCATCCTGTTCTGGAAATCGATGCCGGTTTCCGACGCCACCGAGGTCGCGTCGAAATTCACCGCCTCGGTGGTCATGGCCCCGGCCATCCTGATCGGCTTCGCGCTGGTCTTGCAGGTCGCCTACCTCTTTGTCGCCTCCATCATCGTGATCGCGCACGGCGGCTCGCCATGGGCGCTGATCCTGGGCCCGGCGCAGCCGGTCTCGACCTGGTTCTTCGCCATCGGCCAGTATTTTCTCTGGGCGCTGTGGGCGCTGCCGGTGCTGGGCTGGCTGATGATCGTATCGGCCGCGGCGCCGAAGGCTCCGCTCCTGTTCGCCCTGGTCGTGCCCTTCGTGGTCGCGCTCCTGGAGGAGTTGGCCTTCGACACGAACCACTTCTTCTTCTGGATCGTCAACCGCGTCGGCGGCTTCCACGCCAAGATCGGCGACCCGTCGATCTGGGACAAGGAAGGCGATATCGGCGTCAACCTGGTGCTGGCCCATGATCTGGCCACGCGCTTCGGCGACACGCTGGTCACCGCCGACTTCTGGTTCGGCACGCTCATCGCCGCCGGCCTCTTCTGGGGCGCCATCCAACTGCGCCGCTTCTACCGCTGAGAGGGGAGCGCCGCGCCATGAGAACCAAAACGAGCCCGACAGCGTCACTCAAAAACAAATTCGAAAGCGAGGAGACTATGGCACCGCATTTGAAGCTTCTGTCCGAATTGAAGGCCGGAACCCTGGACGACGACCTGCCGGTCGGCCTGCTCAGGCGGCGCGCGCGCCCCCAGCCGAGCGGCGACGCCGGGCTCAGCTACGGCACGCCCGGCAAGGCAGCCCATGCCGCCGGGCGTCATCCGGCCATGCTCGGGCTGCAATTCGTCGATTGAGCGAGAAACTTCCCCAGGACTCGAGTGCGGTCAGGCACGACACCCCAACCCCCTCTCTGGCCGGACCCAGGCCGAGGCCACCCGCCTCGGCCTCCTTTTTTGGGGAGGGCTGGCCTGTCACCCCATTTCCCTCATAAGGTGCCGGAAGTCGGCGATGATGGAGGGCACCAGCGGACAGTCGTGAAAGGCGCGCTCCGGCTCCCACTGGCAGCGATAGGCGATGCGGTCCAGCTTGGCGCGGACGCCGTCGGGGCTCGTCGCGCGGGTCGCGGCAAACGCCGCCTCGGCCCGGTCGTAAGCGTCGCACAGGCCACGGTAGACCGGATCGTCCTCGTCCGCCTCCACGGCCCACGTGGCTTCGTCCGCCTCCAGCACCCGGGCATAGGCCAGGAGGGCTGGGTCTCTGGCGACGCCACCGTTCACCCTTCGACCAAGCTCAGGGCGAACGGAATTCGAAGTCCCGTTCGTGCTGAGCCTGTCGAAGTACGAACGGCAGGCTCCCAAGACTCCCAGCACCATTCCGCCAATGAGCAGCTTGCGCCGATCGACGGCCTGATCGGGGTTTAACGGGTCGGGTGCAATTGTGCTATGGGATGGATTAGCCATGCCAATCTCCTTCGAAGGTTGGTGTGGTCAGCCCCGCCTCGGTGTTACAGCACCGTTGCGGGGCGCTCTCTTATTGCAAAAAATCAGTGCAGGAGTACGATAGTTCATGCACTGCTGCGGGGCAAGGAAAATCGTATCATAGGTACGAAAAATGAATACCGCTCAATGTAGAATGGCGCGGGCGGCATTGGGTCTTGGCTTACGCGAGTTTGCCGAGCTCGCCGGTGTATCCGTCGACACAATAGCTCGCCTTCAGCGCGGCGAAGAGCTGAAGGACGTCACAATTCTGCGCATCCGAGCCGCCTTGGAGAAGGCCGGTGTGGTGTTTATCGACGAGAACGGTGGCGGGGTTAAGCTAAGGGGTTGAAAGGTCAGTGTGGTCAGGAATTGCGTTCAAACCAGCCGGCCCTATTTCAGTGACAGTTACCTTTTTCAAGGTTGGATCTTCTAGATCATTGTTTCTAAATGGAAAATAAAAAGGTAACTGTCACCGAAATAGGTGATCGCCGCGTCGCTGACGCTCTTCGCAATGACGCGTCACCGACTCAGCATACGCCCAAACCCTCTCACCCAGCTCCGGCTAAGGCGCGGCCGTGTGGCCCGCGCCAAGCCTTCACATCCCTCTTCCCCCAGGTTTGCGGGAGAGGGCAGCGTGAGGGGGGTGTCCGCCTCTCGCTCGAAGCCGCCGATCGATAAGTGTTTCTGACATCCTCGGGCTTGACTCTTCAAATTATTTGCGTAAATGTACAAATATGCAAATAACGACAGCCATCGACGCCCTTGGGGCCTTGGCGCAGCCGACGCGGCTTGAGACCTTTCGGCTGCTGGTGACCCATGGGTCGGAGGGGCTGCCGGTGAACCGCATCGCCGACGCGCTGGGCGCGGTCAATCTGTCGACCCTGTCGCGGCATCTGAGCGCGCTGAAGGCGGCGGGGTTGCTGGCCGCACGGCGCGAGGACCGGCGCATCTTTTACGCGGTGGACTTTGCCCGGGCGCGCGACCTGCTGGCTTTCCTGATGGAAGACTGCTGCGCAAATCATCCGGCGATCTGCTGCGGCGTGGGAGGATCGGTCAACCAACCGGGACGACTGAAATCTGAGGAGTGAGAGAGATGAAACGACTACACGTTCATGCCGGCGTGCCGAATATCGACGAGGCCGTCCGGTTCTATTCCGCCCTGTTCGGCGCCGAGCCCGCGGTGGTCAAGCACGACTACGCGCGCTGGGTGCTGGACGAGCCGGCGCTGAAGTTTGCCGTCAGCAAGAACACGGCCGTCACCGGCGTCAGCCATCTCGG
>JAKSBY010000108.1 GCA_022360855.1 Sphingomonadales bacterium
ATAAGCTTCTTCGGTCTGTAGTTCGACTAAAATCTACCGAGCAGTATCCCACTAACTTGACGATAGTGCAATATGGTTACCCCAGGCGTTCTATCTAAATAGAAGCCCTGGCTGGAAAGTGAAAAGAGGTAAGAGCAGTTGAACAGGACAGCTCAGAGGGACGAGTTGCGGATATCAATATTTGGATAGCTAAGCCTTAGTTATTTCCGATACTCAAGTACTATTGCCGGACAATTCGTTTTATCGGAAAACCCTCCGGCATGCTCGCACTTTCCCCAGGATTTTTAATTATCATACGATCCCGAGTAGTTTAAACTGCACAGGATTGGTGTTGCAGGCAGTCAATCAGGGCGTAGCCTGCTGATTACTACCGCAATCCATTCGGACGGTTGGCAGAATGAAGCACGATCGCATTTTGGTTGTCGATGACAGTAGCGAAGTAATAAAAGCACTCTCTGCACTGTTGAAATTGAATCAACTCTACCCTATCTGTATATCCTCACCGGATGAACTCACCGGCGCGCTCGATAAGCATCAGCCGAACCTTGTCCTCCTGGACATGAACTATTCCCAGGACACGACCTCGGGGGCAGAAGGTCTTGATCTGATCAGGAAAATTCGCGCCCGGGACGAGCAGGTCCCAATCGTAGTCATGACCGCCTATGCCAACATTCCCCTTGTTGTGGAAGCGTTAAAAATCGGTGCAAATGATTTCATCGAAAAGCCCTGGGACAACCAAAGGCTTCTTGGTGTACTGAGGGCGCAGCTTGATTTAGCCGACGGCAGGAGAAGGGAGGCAAGTTGGGTGCAGGAGAATAATCGAGTTCTCAGTTCGCCCAGCAGCGAGTACATATTCCAGTCCGATGCAATGACCAAATTGATGGATGTGGTAGCAAGAGTAGCCGATAGTGATGCGGCTATTTTAATTACCGGCGCCCATGGCACCGGAAAAACCCAACTGGCCAGGCTAATTCATTCCAGGTCCAGCCGGCGCCATAAGCCGTTTATTCAGGTCAATGTGGGAGCATTGTCCGATCAGTTGTTTGAGAGTGAACTCTTCGGGCATGTAAAGGGAGCTTTTACCGATGCCAA
>JAKSBY010000467.1 GCA_022360855.1 Sphingomonadales bacterium
ATGCGGGTCTGGTAGCCTTTGCCGCCCGCCTTGAAGTAGTCCAATACCGAGGACTTAATCCGCAGAGTGACGGGGCGCGTCTTGTCGGGCTCGACCAGCCGTGCATTGGCCCAGAACGCTTCGTCCAGTTCTGGTATGTCGTTGCTCGTGCGGAGATAACACGAGTGATGTTGTTTCGATCGGCGTGGACAACAATAACCGCGGCCACACCATCTATCATGCCGATGCTTACCTTCTGCATCTCCGAATAGACCTCTAGCTCATCAATCCATGTCAGGCAGGGCCCTTCGAAGATCCTTACGGCTTGCTGAACTTGCGCGGACGGTGGCGTTGTCGGAAGTAGGTCTCGAGTTCATTTTCGGGCAGGGATTCGAGGGCAGCCTGCAGCAGAGTACGAAGCGGTGCGACGAGCGGGTTACGTGGATTCCAACTGTAGAGTCGCGTCCGGCCTAAAGTTCGCCGAACAAGAAAACCCGCCTCCTCAAATTTTCGCAGCTGAGCGTTGACAGATGTCGGATAGAGCCCGAAAGTCTGAGCGATATCGCGGCCATAGCCCTCGCCGTAGTTTTGCAGATGGAGCAAGACTCGTTCTGCGGCCCGGCTTCCAAACAACGCTTCCAACATGCCTAATACCAGATAAGTTGTCTATATAAGCAAGAATCTTGTGTTAATGGACAATTTATTTGGTAATGTCCAGTCTGGTCGCGACCTTGAGCCAAAAGGCTTGGGCGTCCGCATTGCCGCGGGCGGCGCTGCGCATCGCGCGGTAGCGGGCCTCGACCGGCGCGTGGACACGGTAGGCCCGCGCAAGCGTCCGCGCCGCCTCTTCCACGGTCGTGATATCGCGAATGCCGCGCCTGCGGACGACGGGACGGTCGAGCTTCTCCTGGAGCGCGCTCATGCCGGGCTGCCCCCCAGCCCGTGAGGCGCATGCCGGCGTTTGTGCGCCGCGATCCAGCGAACCCGCGAGACGGGACGGCCCTCGGGCGTGTACCGGCTGGGCCAGATCTCCTGCGGACTTCGGCCGAGCGCATTGGCGATGATCGCCTGGGCGCGGGGGATCGGGCAATTCTTGGCCTTCGCGGCGTAGCCGGGGGAGCGTCCGTGCTGTTGCGATAGACGGGTCAGCGTCAGACCCTTTGCTTCGAGCTCGGCTTTTATTCTATACCAGTGCCAGTCATCGTGTTGGGACATCTCAATTTGCGGCATGATACGCAACTTTTCGGATTAAAATGTTCAAGACTGTGAACAATTATACGCAAATACTCGGATTTTGCAACCAAAAAACGCGTATTTGGTGTGAAAAATGCACGTAAGTCCGAAAAACTTCGGGTTTAGGGAGGCTGGCGGACCATGGCCAAGTCGCAACTAAGCGCCAAAGACCGCGTATCGTTGCCGACCACCGATAAAGAGGTCGGCAAGCGCCTGGACCTCGTGGCCGACCGGGTCGGGACGCGCGCTGAGGCCGGTGTCGCCGCAGGCGTCAGCGACGATATGATCATCAACTACATCAAGGGCCGGTCGAAGCTGCCCTTCCGTGTCGCCTCGGCGCTCTGCGCCGTTGCCGGCGTCAGGATGGACTGGCTGGCGACCGGCGACGGGCCGATGACGTTTGACGCCTGGGAGGCGGAAATCCAGGCTCGTGCCCTGGATCAGGTCCGTATCCCGCGCTACGATATCGCCGCGCCTCCCGGCGCCGACGCGCCGGCGGAGTGGCTCGTCTTCTCCAAGGTCTGGATCATCGAAAGCGTCGGCGTGCCGATCAACCAGCTCTCCGCCATGGCGGCGCGCGGCGATTCCATGGCGCCGGAAATCTCCGACGGCGACCTTCTCCTGGTCGACAATTCCGAGCGCGCGGTGACCGCCGACGGCATCTACGTCTTCCGGATGAACGGCGAGCTTGCCGTCAAGCGCCTGCAACGCCTCGCCGACGGCGAGATCGCCGTCAAGAGCTCCAACGCGCACTACGACGATTACGTGCTCGATACCGCGAAGGCCGGCAAATTAAAGATCGTCGGCCGCGTCCGCTGGCACGGCCGCCGGATTTGAGGGGGTGGCGGGGGTCGTCGCGCGAAATTGGATGCCCCGCGTGGATTCGAACCACGATTGACGGAGTCAGAGTCCGTAGTCTTACCGTTAGACGACGGGGCAATGGGGCCAGTGTAGCAGAAATCCGGCCCGAGGTGGCGGTCTCTATAGGAACTCGGCTATTCCTTGTCAATTCGGCCTTGTCAATTCCGGACTGACGTTGGCGCAACCGATTTCGCTCCCATTCCCCCCGCTTTCAATGCTATGACGGGGCCAAGTGACGGCGCGAGGTAAGGGGGCTGCGCCCGGGCGACCAAACTTGCGTTGAGGACGGGCAGTGGTCACCAGCCAGTCGAACTCCGCCCGCAAAGGGCCGCGCTCCAAGCCGGGCCGCAACGCCGGCTCGGGGCGGCGTCAACATATCTATTCCGCGCTCGATCTCGGCACCAATAACTGCCGGCTCCTGATCGCCAAGCCCGTGGCTGGCGGCTTCAAGGTGATCGACGCGTTTTCGCGCATCGTCCGTCTCGGGGAAGGGCTGGCGAGCTCCGGCCGACTGTCGGAGGCGGCGCAGCAGCGCACCATCGACGCGCTCAAGGTTTGCGCCTCCAAGATCCGCCGCCGCCGCGCCACCAGGATGCGCCATGTGGCGACGGAGGCCTGCCGCTCAGCGGAGAATTGCGGCGAATTCGTCTCGCGGGTTTGGGACGAGACCGGGCTGATGCTCGACGTCATCACCCCGGCGGAGGAGGCGCGGCTCGCGGTGATGGGCTGTCAGAGCCTGCTGGATGCCGTGGCCGACTATGCGCTGGTCTTCGATATCGGCGGCGGCTCCACGGAGCTTGTATTGACGGAAATCGACGACGGCGGGCCTAAGATCCGCGACTGGGCTTCGATACCCGTCGGTGTCGTGAACCTGTCGGAACGCTACGGCGCGGATGCCATCACCCACGGCATCTACCGCGAGATCAGGGGCGAGGTGGCGCGCCATCTGGATGGCGATGGTGTCTTCGGCGGGCTTAAGCACCTGCCGGCGTCGGCGTCGATCCAACTGCTCGGCACCTCGGGCACGGTGACCACCCTGGCCAGCCTGCATCTTGGCCTCGAACGCTATGACCGGGATCGGGTCGATGGCACATGGATCGAGGTCGAGGAACTGCTGGAGTTGGCCTCCATGCTGATCTCCATGTCTTCGGCGGAGCGTGCGCGCCAGCCCTGCATCGGGCCCGAGCGCGCCGATCTGGTAATCGCCGGCTGTGCCATTCTGGAGGCGGTCTTCGCCAAATGGCCGATCTCGCGGCTCCGGGTTGCCGACCGCGGCATCCGCGAAGGCGTGCTCAGGGGCCTGATGCGCCGCGACCCGCTGGTCAATGGCGCGAGCGAGGGGCGGCGTGGCGAGGACCGGTGATACGCGAAGCCGGTCTCGCGGCGCCAAGGTCCGGGTCAAGACGGCGCGGCGGCGCTCGGCCTCCTCGGCGCGCTGGCTCGAGCGGCAGTTGAACGACCCCTATGTGGCCGAGGCCAGGCGGCTCGGCTACCGCTCGCGCGCCGCCTTCAAGCTTGCCGAGCTCGACGACCGCTTCGGCTTCCTGAAAGGCGCCGGGCGCATCCTCGATCTCGGCGCGGCGCCCGGCGGCTGGGTGCAGGTGGCGCGGATGCGTGCGGGCCCCGACGCCCGCATCGTCGCCGTCGATCTGTTGCCCGTGGAGCCCGTCGGCGGGGCGGAGATACTTGAGCTCGATTTCATGGCCGACGACGCGCCGGAACGCATCCGGGCCGCACTCGGCGGCGCGGCGGACGTGGTGCTCTCCGACATGGCGGCGCCCGCGACGGGCCACAAACAGACCGACCATCTGCGCACCATGGCGCTGCTCGAAGCGGCCTACGATTTCGCGCTGGAGGTTCTGGCGCCCGGCGGCGCCTTCGTCGCCAAGGTCCTGCGCGGCGGAACGGAGGCCGAGCTGCTCGGCGCCATGAAGCAGCATTTCGAGACCGTGCGCCACGTCAAGCCGCCGGCAAGCCGCAAGGAATCCACCGAGCTTTATGTCGTCGCCACCGGATTCCGCCCCGAACTGTCGAAAAGTTGAACGCCCGAAAGCGTGCCGTCTGTTAGGGTATCCGCTGCCAAACTCCGGAGCCCGCCGGTTATGCGTAGCCTGTTTCTGACCGCCTGCCTGACTGCCATGTTTTTCGCGCCGGCGGCCTGGGCCGCCGACGATCTGCCGCCCGGCGAGCGCGCGCATCTCAAGCTCGCTTTCGGGCTTGCGGACGCGGTTGCCGACGAGATCTGGCCGGGCTGGGGCACGGCACCCAGGACGACGATCCTGGTGACCCGGCCGACCGAGTTCATGATCTGCACCGACCGGCCGCCGGAAGGTTATGGCCCGCTGGCCAGCAACCCCGAACTCGGCTGCCCCGTTTTTGCGCGCGCCAACGCGTCGGGCAGGCTGCCCGGCGCCACCTTCACCATCGTCGGCCGCCAGCCTACCGTGATCATCGCGCCGCCCTTGCGCACCGATCGCGCCTGGCTGCCCTGGATCGCCACCTGGGCGCACGAGCATTTCCATCAATGGCAGATGTCGCAGCCGGACTATATCGAAGCCGCCGAGGCGCTCGGGCTGGGCGGCGGCGACACCTCCGGCGCCTGGATGGTGGAGTACCCCTTTCCCTATGACGACCCCGGCGTGGGCCGGGCGTTTAAGGAGATGACGCGCGCGCTGGACGCGGCGCAAAGCGCCCTCGGGGCGGCGGACGGCTCGGCCGCGCTGTCGGTCTATCTCTCCGCCAAGGCGCGCTTCAAACGGATGCTTTCCCCGCCCGACCGGCGCTATCTCGACTTCCAGCTCTGGCAGGAGGGCGTCGCGCTCTTTGCCGAATACCAGCTCGCCGCGGTCGGCGCCATCCGGCTCGGCCGCTTCGAGGTAGCGCCCGGCTATCACCTGGCGGGCCTCGACCGCTACGCCGAACGCCTGCGCCGCTCGATCCTGACCGATCTCCGCACGGTGCGGCTGGAAAGCTCCCGGCGTCTGGCCTTCTACCCGGTAGGGGCGGTCGAGGCACTCGTCCTCGATTACATCCACCCGTCCTGGCGTGACGGCTATCTGGAGAACAAATTCAGCCTCGACTGGGCCTTCGAGGAGGCCGGCCTCCGTGAGGAAGTCCGTTCGCCCTGAGCCTCCTGAGCTTGCCGAAGGGCGAAGGGGGAGCGGCCGTCCGTACTTCGACAAGCTCGGCACGAACGGAATGGGACAGGAACCCTCAAGGCCAAACGCCGAGGATCGCGCCCATGACGGTGAACTGGACCGTATGGTAGCCGCCATTGACCAGGAATAGTTTGAAGCTCTTGGCCTCGAACAGATAGTTGACCCCGAAGGACGCGGCGACCCAGGCAAAGCCCGCGGCAAAACCGGCGCCGGCGCCGAAGGCGAGGCCGGGCTCGGGGCCTAAGAACAGCGCGAAGGTGAAGGCGGCGATGAGGCAGAGGATGAGAGCGACGCCGTAGACCTTGGCCGGGTTGCGTCGGGCCATGTCGTCCTCCGTGACGCCGCTTTCGGCCATCCAGGTCTTCATGAACAGGATCGGCGAATACCACAGTCCGCCGACGACGAACCCGGAGACCGCGGCAACGACGACGGCAAGATAATTGACCTCTGGCATGGTTCTTTCTCTCCCTGTCAAAAATGTTGCGGGAGGTTAGGCGCCGCCGCCGGCCTCTGTATTGTAAAAAATTTACCTGGTTTGGTGCACCCGCCGGTCAGTCGACGATGGCGAACGCGCCGCCGCCATCGGGAACGAGGCGGGATCGGTAGCCCTGCGGCGTATCGCCGGCGAAGGCGCGGAAATCACGGTTGAAGTGAGACTGGTCATAGTAACCGCAGACCTGCGCCACCTCGGAAAACGAGGCCCGGCCCGGCCGGCCGAGCAGCTCGGCGGCATAGGCGAAACGCATGATGCGCGCGGCTGCCTTCGGCGTCAGGCCGACCGCTCTATGGAATTGCCGGGAAAAATGCTTGGCGCTCCAGCCGATCTCCTCCGCCAAATCACCTGTGCGCACGTCGCCGCGATTGTCGATCATGGTCTGCCAGGCCCAGAGCACGGCCTGCGACGCGCCCGCCCGGTCGGACACGCGCTCAAGGATTGTGGCCGCGAGAAGCGCAAAACGTCGGCGGGCGCACCGCGTATGCCGCAGCCGATCGAGCAAGGGAGACAGTCCGCCCGCGCCCAGATCTTCCAGCGCAATAACGCGATTGGTAATCTCGGCCATCTCAAGGCCCAGGAAGCAGGCGGCGCCGAGGGGCGTGAAGCGAACGCCGATCAGTCGGCTGCGGCTGTCCTCCTGGGTTACCAGATAGTTCTGTTGCAGGCCCGCGGCCCAGGCGGAATCGAAGACCTCGCCGGTGGAAAGGTCGCTGGGATCGAGAAGCCTCTGCGGGGCACCGAGATTGAAGATCACGACGATCTCGGTGCAGGGCAGGACTTTTTCGGCCCGATGGCCGGCCACGCCGTCCACATCCCACATGCCGACGACATAAGGAGCCAGTTCCGGGGGCGGCAGCCAGAGCCAAAGCGTCCAGCGGCCCAGCGGCGAATCGTGGGTGATCATCTGCACGCGCGGATCGATCATCGGCGTTCCTTCCAACCGCGCGATGATCATGCGGCGCGGCTTTGCGCGCAAGGGGAATTGCTCTAGGCTGACGTGGCGGTTGTGGGAGAACCGGAGTGTCGGAAACGTTGAAAAGCGATCAGGCGAGAATCCGCCACAGCATGCTGGGCGCGGCGATCTTGATTGTCGTGTGGATGATCGCCGGGCTCTGGCTCTGGCCGTTCGACACCAGCTATTACGGAGCGCCGGGTGCGCGGCTCGGCTATGCGCTGAGCTGGGATTTCTGGGCCGCGATCATGCTCCTGCTCGGCGTGCTCAAGCTCGCCCGCGACCGGTTTTTCGTCGAGGGCGCCATCGCCGGCGGCGAGGCCAGCGATCCGGCTACCAATGCCCGCCTGGAGATCGACTGCCGCTATCTGCAGAACACGGTGGAGCAGACCGTGCTGCTCTTTATCGGCCACCTGACCTTCGCCTTCGCCTGCCGCACCGAGGAGCTGATCGCGATCCCGCTCCTGGTCGGGATCTTCATCATCGGTCGCATTGCCTTCTGGGTCGGCTATCACCGCTCGCCGCCGGCCCGCGCCTTCGGTTTCGCGACCACCTTCTGGCCCATCATCGGGCTTTACCTCTTTACGGCCTATCGGTTGATTGTGGCCTAAGCCGCAGCCTCGGTCGACTTATCCACAATGGCGACGATGTCGGCGACGATATCGGTGATCTGGTAGTCCTTGGGCGTGTAGATGCGGGCGACGCCGGCTTTCTTGAGCGCGGTCTCGTCTTCGGGCGGGACGATGCCGCCGACGATTACGGGTATGTCCGGAAGGCCGACCTCGGCGAGCTTAGCCACTACTTCCTTGACCAGGCTGACGTGGCTGCCGGAGAGGATCGAAAGCCCGATGGCGTGGACTTTCTCGTCCCTGGCGCGGGCGACGATCTCTTCGGGGGTGAGGCGGATGCCGTCATAGACCACCTGAACGCCGCAGTCGCGCGCCCGGGCGGCGATCTGCTCGGCGCCGTTGGAGTGGCCGTCCAGCCCCGGCTTGCCGACCAGCAAGGTGAGCCGGCGGCCCAGCTTGCGCGAGAGCGCGTCCACATCGGCGCGGACCGCATCCATGGCCGGGGTCGAGATGTTGGAGACGGCGCGGCCGACGCCGGTGGGCGCGCGGTATTCGCCGTAAGTGTCGCGCAAGGCCGCGCCCCACTCGCCGGTGGTGACGCCGGCTTTGGCCGCGGCGATTGAGGCGGGCATGATGTTGCGGTCCTCCTCCGCAGCCGAGCGTATCTCGGCCAGCGCCCGCTTCACCGCCGCGTCGTCGCGATCCTCCCGCCACGCCTGAAGCCGGGCGATCTGTTCGGCCTCCGCGGTTGCGTCCACGGTCATGATGGCGTCGCTCTCCGCCCCGGTGCTGAGCGGCGAGGGCGCCGCGTCCTCATAGGCGTTGACGCCGACAACGGTGGTTTCGCCGGCCTCGATGGCGGCAATGCGACGGGCGTTGGACTGTACCAGGCGTTCCTTCATGTAGCCGGATTCGACCCCCTGGATAGCGCCGCCCATGGCGAGGATGGCGTCCAGCTCTTCGCGCGCTTCGGCTTTGAGTTCCTGGACCTTGGCGTCGATCACAGGGGAGCCGTCAAACAGGTCGCCGAACTCCAAGAGGTCGGTCTCGTAGGCGACGATCTGCTGCAGGCGGAGCGACCATTGCTGGTCCCACGGCCGGGGCAGGCCGAGCGCCTCGTTCCACGCCGGGAGCTGCACCGCCCGGGCCCGTGCGTTCTTTGAGAGCGTAACTGCCAGCATCTCCAGGAGGATACGGTAGACGTTGTTCTCCGGCTGCTGCTCCGTCAGGCCGAGGCTGTTCACCTGGACGCCGTAGCGGAAACGCCGCAGCTTGGGATCGGCGACCCCGAAGCGCTCTTCGCCGATCTCGTCCCAGAGCCGCGCCATCGCCCGCATCTTGCACATCTCGGTGACGAAGCGTATGCCGGCATTGACGAA
>JAKSBY010000502.1 GCA_022360855.1 Sphingomonadales bacterium
AGCGCGAGGCTGCCATGACGGCGCAGCAGCAGCGTCACCAACTCCCGAGCGAAGCCGCGGTCGCGCCTTGCCAAATTGGTCTTTGCGAAGATCTGATCGAGAGCGGCGTCGAGCGGCTGGCGCCTATCGAGTACCCGCTCGGCGACGGCAAGCGCCGCGCGGCGGGCGCCGAGATCGCCGGCCAAGTCCTAGCCCCTCAAACCTTAGCCCCAAGGACCGCGGCGGCTGGCCGATTGACGCCGCTCGGCGCGCGGGGCGTCGGTGCGCAGCCTCCGGCCAGCCAATTCTTCGAGGGCGCGGATGCGGTTGGCCGTAGCCGGGTGGGTAGAGAACAGATTGTCCATATTCTGGCCGTTCAGCGGGTTGACGATAAAGAGATGCGCCGAGGCCGGGTTCGCCTCGGCGTCGCGATTGGTGGTGCGCCGGGCGCCGGATTCGAGCCGGCTCAAAGCGGACGCCAGGCTCAGGGGATTGCCGGAAATCTCCGCGCCGGTCCGATCCGCGGCGTATTCGCGGGTGCGGCTGATCGCCATCTGGACGAGCATGGCGGCCAGGGGCGCGAGGATCATCAGGAGGATGGTTCCGATCAGCCCTAAGGGATTGTTGCGGCTGCCGCCGAAGAAAAGCGCGAAATTGGCCAGCATGGAGATGGCGCCGGCCAGGGTCGCGGTCATGGTCATGATCAGGGTATCGCGGTTTTTGATATGCGCCAGCTCATGTGCCAGCACGCCTTCCAGCTCGCGCTTGTCGAGGGTGTCGAGCAAGCCGATGGTCACCGCCACCGCCGCGTTCTCCGGGTTGCGCCCCGTCGCAAACGCATTGGGCTGCGGCGTATCGATGATGTAGACCGCCGGCATCGGCAGCCCGGCGCGCATCGCCAGCCGCTCCACGGTCGCGTAGAGCTCGGGCACCACGCCGCGCTCCACCTGGCGGGCGCCATGCATGCGCAGCACCATCTTGTCGGAGTTCCAATAGGCGAAGAAATTCATCGCCGCCGCGATCAGAAACGCGATCAGCATGCCCGCCTGGCCGCCCAAGAGGAAGCCGATGGCGATAAAAAGCCCGGTCATGGCCGCAAGCAGCAGGCCGGTGCGCATGGTGTTCATGGGATTCCCTTGTGGATGCCGGTTCTTTGAGTTGCCTTCATAATGTGGGACAACGAAGGTCTGTCTTCAAGCGGAGGAGTCATTGCATGGCCGAAGACAAAGCGCCGGAGAAAGCGAAGCCGCCGGCGAAAAAGCCCGCCGAAAAGCCGAAGGAGGTCGGCGGGCCCAAGGGGCCGGAGCCAACCCGTTACGGCGACTGGGAAAACAAGGGCATCGCCAGCGATTTCTGAGGCCCGAAGGAGACCAAATAACGCTTTCGTGTCTTGGAATTTCCGGCTGTCCGCGCGATAGTCGACCCTCGGGGACGAGGTTGTGCCACACGAATTCGGGAGACAAGGGCATGGAAAGCCTCAAATCGACGCATACCGGGCAGCATGACGGACGCAGGGCGCTCATGGCCATCGCGCTTGTGGCGGGTCTCGGTCTGGCGCCGGGCCTCGGCTTCGCGGCCGGCGGGGGCGGCGGCAGTTTCTCGCGCCCGACCAATACGCAGACGGTCAAAGCCGACCCCACACCCTACTACCGGGCCGGTGTGGCCGCCTATAACGCGCGCGATTATGCGCGGGCCGCGGAACAGTTCGGCGAGGTCCTCAAGATCGTGCCCAAACACGGCGAGGCCAATTATTATATGGGCCTGACGCAGGTCGCGCTGGAGGAGTCCAAGAAAGCGGTCCGCTACCTCAAAAAGGCGGCGAAATACGACAAGAATAATTTCGAGGCGCGCGCCCGGCTCGGCATGGCCTATCTGGCGACGGGCAACGAGAAAAAGGCGAATCGCGAGCTCGAGACCCTGAACAAGACGCTCGACAAATGCGGCGATTGCGGCGTCGGCAGAAAGGGCCGCATCGAGGCGGCGATCGAGATGCTCGAATCGGCGCTTGGCGGCGGCGAGGAGACCGTCGGCTCGCTGCTGTTCGGCCCTGTCGAGGCCGGCGAAGCCAGCTACCGCGCGGCGGTCGCGCTGATCAACGCCGAACGCTATGAGGACGCGATCCTCGATTTGCGGGCGGCGCAGGCGGTGGTCGGGCCGCATCCGGATATTCTCAACTATCTCGGCTTCGCGCACCGCAAGCTCGGCCGTTATGACGAAGCCCAGCTCTATTACGCGCAGGCGCTCAAGATCGCGCCCGATCATCTCGGGGCCAACGAATATCTCGGCGAACTCTATGCCGAGCTCGGCGATTTCGACCGCGCCCGGGCGCAACTCGCCAAGCTGCAAGAGCTCTGCAGCTTCGGCTGCGCTGAGGAGGAGGATCTGCGCCGCGCCATCGCGACCCGCCTCGCCGGCCGGTAGCGGCCTATGATCCGAGTGCTGGCGGCGG
>JAKSBY010000267.1 GCA_022360855.1 Sphingomonadales bacterium
ATCAGCGGCATGTAAAGAAAGGCCGTTTCCGCCTCCGGGAGCTCTTGATCGAAACCGCGTTCCAGCGCCGCATCAACGATTTCGCGGCAGCGCGCGTCCTGCGCGTAGGCCCGAGCGTCGTCGCGGAAAAGATTGCGCGAGAATTGGTCTAGGAGCAGTACCAGTGCAAGGCTGCCGCGCGCCGTCTCGGCCCAGCCATCCAATGCGCCAGCACAGGCCGCCTCATAGGCATCCCGAAAGCGATTTTCGATCAATGCGTCGAAGTCGTCGCTCTGGCGGTACCACATGTCGGGCGTGCATTCTTCGAACCAGAACGCCAGTATCGTTTCAGGTGTTGTCACTCCCAGCCACGGCCTCTCGTTGCAGACGCGGCCGGAAGCCTAGCCGACTTCAGGAAGAATTAGCAGAGCGAACCTGTTGGTCGGGCTCGGAACCGAGCGCCGGGGCGAGAGCCTCGAGGATTTCAAGGAGCCGGCGGCCGCTCTTTTGGATATCCCGGGCATACTCCAGGGTGCGCGGGTCGGTCTCGGTGCCGGCGACCTGTTCCGACATCATTTCGGAAAAGCCGAGAATCGCCGTCAGCGGCGAACGCATCTGATGGCTGACCTGGGCGATATGGCGGCTGTTGGCATCGAGCGCGGTGACCATATGGCCGACGATGCGCTGGATGCGCTCGCGATACTCACCGAGCGTCTCGATCAGACGCCGACAGACGAAGGCGGAGCGCATGACCTGGTCGACCGCGCCGTTGGCGATGTCGTCCAAGGTCAGCAGACCGATGGCGCCGAGCGCAAGCGCGAGATCCTCGGCCTCCGGCGTCGCGGACTCCGCGAGCAGGATGACCGGATAGCCGGCCAACAGCGCGGTGATGTCCTGATCGGGCAGAGCCCTCAGGATTTCCGCAATCCCGGCGTCGATGAACAGCGTGCCGAAACCATCCGCGCGAATCCGGCGGACCGCATCGGCGGCGCTATGGGTGATTTCGTATCCGAGATGAAAGCGCCCCTCTTCGAGCAGGGCAAGCGAAAGCCTGAGCGCGATGATCTCATCGCGCGCCGCGATGAGCACGGGCAGCCGCCTCGGGCTTACCTCGTCGGCCGCGAGGTGCTCCAATTCGCGTGCATGCTCCAGCGCAAAGGCGGCCATCGGCGCAAACTCCTGTTCCGCCAGTCCACCTGTATCCGGTGCCATGTCCAATCTCCCGCGGACGATGGCCCTTCTAACCCCTCAGACTTCGCCACAAACCTAATCGGTTATGGTTAATAGTTAATTACCCTTAGATTGCAGAGCTGAGGCGCCTTAAACAACCATGAGGTGGTTATTTGCCATTACCGCGGGCACTTTCGTGCCAATCCCCCAGCAACAAGCGCTCAAGCAGGGTCAAGGCGTAATACTGCCCGATGCCGAGCAGCGAAAGCAGCAAGAGACCGGCGAACATCTTGGGGATCTGCAAGCGGTTTCCGGCTTCGACGATGCGCCAAGCGAGGCCGTTCGAGCCGCCCGAGCCGGCCACGAACTCCGCGACAACGGCACCGATCAGCGCCAGACCGGCGCTGATCTTGATGCCGGAGAGCAGATACGGCATCGCGCCCGGCAGTTCGAGGCGGAAGAAGCGCTTTAACGGGCCGACCTCGTACAGGTCGAACAAATCCTTAAGGCCGCTATCGGTCGACTTCAGACCCATGGTCGTGGCCGACAGGATCGGGAAAAAGGCGACGATCCAGGCGATGATCAGGACCGCCAGGTGAACGTTGTCGATGCCGACCCAGATCAGGATCAGGGGCGCGATGGCGATGACCGGGGTGACTTGCAGGACCACCGCGTAGGGAAAGAACGCCATCTCGATGGTGCGGCTGCGGCTGAACGCAAACGCCAATGGCACGCCGGTCAGGATCGCCGCGATCAGCGCCATCAGCGTGACTTTGAAAGTGTAAAACAAGGCGCCGAAGAGCGAGCCGAGGTCCTGCCAAAGCGCGGCCAGGATCGCGGTCGGCGCCGGCAGCACGAACTCCTCGATCTCGAGCCCAACGACGAGATACTCCCAGGCGATCAGCAGCAGGACGCCGACCGCCACAGGCAACAGGACCCGCTTCATGCCGCTTTCCTTTTGGCGGCGGACTTGAGCAGACGCGACAACTCGCCGACATGGGAGGCAAACACCGGTGTGGACCGGAAGTCCGGCTGGCGCGGCTGCGCCACATCAATCCGCTCTTCGCCGGCGATGCGTCCCGGTGCGGCAGCCATGACCAGGACCCGATCGGAAAGATACGCCGCCTCGAACAGGCTGTGGGTGACGAACAAGACCGACCAGCCGACCTCCTCGGTCAATTCGAGGAGCATGTCGTTGAGGCGAAACCGCGCCATCTCGTCGAGCGCCGCGAAGGGCTCGTCCATAAGCAGCAGTTGCGGCCGGGTGACGAGCGCCCGGGCGATGGACACGCGCATGCGCTGGCCGCCGGAAAGCTGGCGCGGAAAGGCGTCGATCTTGTCCTTGAGGCCGACGGCCGCGAGCGCGTCACCGACCCGCCGGCGGCCTTCGCGCCGGCCGATGCCGCCGAGCTCCAGCGGCAGATAGACGTTGGCCAGCACCGTGGCCCACGGCATCAAGGTCGGGTCCTGAAACACCATGCCGATCCTCGGCTTGACCCCGCCGCGCCAGGTGACGCTCCCGCCCGCCGAGGCCTCGAACCCGGCGAGAATGCGCAACAGCGTGCTCTTGCCGCAGCCGGAGGGGCCAAGCAGGGAGACCACCTCGCCGCCCTCGACATCGAAGGAAACGTCACGCAGCACCGGCTCCTCGGGCTTATAGGCAAAATCGATGCCCTCGAGCCGCATCAAAGGCCCGCCCCTCATTGCCGCGCTCCGTGGCGCTGGTTGACGAAACGGGTGGTGTAGGCTTGGCTGTAGTCGAGTTCGGGGTCGAACAGGCCGAGCCCGGCCATGTCCTCGAAAAACGCCTGCCACCGGGCATCGGTCATGGCGCCGATGCCCAGGGCCTCCGCGTCGCCCGACTCGACGATCCCATAATCCTTCATCGCGCTGCGGGAATAGGCCAGCAGCGCGTCGGTCGTCTCCGGATTGTCGCTCTTGATCAGCGCATCCGCCGGCGCCGGATCGTCATGCAGATAGCTGTACCAGCCCTCGATCGTCGCTTCGACAAAGCCGCGCAATGCGGGCTCGTGGCGTTCAAGGAACTGCTCGGAGGCCATGATCATGGCCGAATAGCCGTGATAGCCGTGATCGGCAAGCAGATAGACATTCGGCAGAACTCCCTGGGCCGCGGCGGAAAAAGGCTCGCTCGACAGATATCCCTCCTGAACGGCGCCGGGATTCACGAGCCATGGCGCCAGACTGTAGGTGTATTTCCGAATCTGCCGGTCGGAAAGCCCATATTTGGATTTCAGCCAAGGCCACCAGGTGTTGATGGCGCTGTCGGACATGATCACCGGCCGGCCCCTGAGCGCACGGAAGTCCGCGAGCCTGTCTTCGGGGTGGGTCATCAAGACCTGCGGGTCCTTCTGGAACGACGCCATCACCGCTTTGACCTTGGCACCAGCGGCGATCAGGTTCAGCGGCTGGAAATTGTTCGACGCCATGGCCAGATCGATGGCGCCAGCGGCGATCAGCCGGGGGTTGTCCTGGGCCGGGCCGCCCATGCGGATGGTGACGTCCAGGCCGCGCGCCGCGTAAAGCCCGAGCGCCTTGGCCTGATAGAAACCGCCGTGCTCGGCCTGCGCCTTCCAGTCGGTGGCGAAGGTGATGCGCATGGGCTCGCCGAGCGCCCGCGGCGATGGCGCCGCATGCACAAGGCACAGAAAAACGAAGAACGCCACCGATCTCATCGCGGCACAGTAGCGGGCGGCCCGGCCGCGGTCAAAGCGCGATCGGCTACCAGCCGCCACCTCCGCCGCCTCCCCCGCCGCCGCCGGATGACCCGCCGCCGCCAAAGCCAGAGCCGCCTTTCGACGGCGCGGCACTCGCAGCGGCGATGGCACCGGCGAGGCTGCCGCCGACGGCTGACGAGAAGCGCGAGGCCGAGAACCCACCGCGCCAGCCGCGGCTGGAGTGATACCAACTCGGTCTATAGCCGTCCCGCCCCGGATCGGCGCTCGCGGCGCGGAGTACATCCTCGAATTGCTCGCCCCATTCGTTCTCGACGCCAAGGGCAATCGCATAGGGCAGGAATTTCTCGAACAGCTCCGGCGTTTTCTCCGGCGGATGGGCGAATTCCAGGCGGTCCTTCTCGGCTACGGAGAGGTACTTCTTGAACCCCTCGATGTGATCCATCACCTCCCGCCCCATTCGGGTCGGTGCTTTCAAGAGATAATAGAAAATGGCAACGCAGAGAATGATGAGGCCGATGAACGGGATGGTTTGCGGCGGCACGCTACCCGAAAACATGCCGCTGCCGACGAACCAAAAAAACACGAAGGGAATGGCGAAGGCGGTGACGAACAGCGCGCCAAAAATGCTGGTGAACTGTCCCGTCGAGATTGCCACGGCCCACGCATCCTTGACCCGCGTCATCAGCACATAAACCCCGGCCGACCAGCCGGCGAGCCAGACAGCCATAAACAGGCCCGGCGTGGCTACCGATCCGGAGACGACGATGGCAGCGATTGCGACGATGGCCAGTCCGAGACCGACGAGAAAGGTCTTGCGGTTGCGTTTGAAATGCTGCGCTTCGTATTCACCGCGCAACGCCGATTTCAGCGCCGCTCGCGCTTTTGACAACTTCTTGTGGTTGTCCTGCTCGATCCGGATGCTGTCGGACGACCGGAACAGCTTGCCGCCAAGCGCCCGTTCGCCCGACGAGAGCCGGGGGGCCGCCGCGGTCCGGGTCAAAGTGACTACATCATCGGCGCCCTCCCTCAAGGTCAAGTATCCCTTGGTCGCCATGGAGACGATGGCGGCCGAGTAGGCCTGGTTACGAAAGCCCATATCCCGGATGAACTGGCAGGCGGCCGGCGAGAGGCCCGGTGGCGGCGCGTATTGCGCGATAATCGGCCCGCCCTCCGGATCCCGGCCGACCTTGTTCCAGGCAAGCAGGAAGTAGCAGAGAACGACAAACAGGCCGACAGCGCCGGTCAGGATCGGTGCGTTATCCAGGAGGAAATAGCCGGCCTCTTCCGCCGCGCTCGGCTCGGCCACGAAGCCCTTCGGCCAAGCCACGACGACCGTCAGCCCCTCGCGCGGACGAAACGGCCGCGTCGCCTCGAATTCGGCGACGGTCCCGGAAAAGCTGGAGACGAAGTCCTGCCCGCGCGCACCTTGCGGCCCGGTATATCCGGCCACCCGCTCGACCAGGGCGCCGTCAGGCAGGATGACCGCGGCCGTCGTCCGGTTGATCGGAAAGCCCCACCCCGTGCCGGTGACGTTCCAGTAGAGCTCGTCATGGGTCTCGAAGAACCGGATCTGGCGCGGCGAGCGATAGCGGACTGTGTAGGTATGCTCTCCGCGCCGCAAAAGAACGTCGGCGCTGCCGATATAGAGCCGGACGCCGTTGGAGCGCTTTTCGGTGCGCCAGGGCTCGGCGCGGCCGTCTTTGAGAACCTCGACGACGTCGAAGCCGGTGCGCGATGTGGTACCGTCGGGGTTGCGGTATTCGGTGGGGAAGTCGCGGTAGATGCCGCGCCTGATCTGCTTGCCTTCGGCGCGCACGCGGATGGTCTCGGTGACCAGGAGCTCGCCGGACGCCTCGACGACGATTTCGGAAGCGTAGGCAAGGATTTCCTCCGCCGCCCGCGCCGCTGCGGGGCCGAGGAGCGTGGCCAGAAACAGGATGAGCCGCAGCATCGGCCCTGCTCTCGTCAAGAGAAGTCCACCTTGGGCACCTGACGGGCCGCCGCGTCGGCCTCGTCGAGTTCGAAGAACTGCGCCTTCATGAATTTGAACGCATTTGCCACCAGATTGGAGGGGAAGCTCTCGATCATCGTGTTCAGCAGCCGGACATGGCCGTTGTAATAGCGCCGCGCCTTCTGGATCAGGTTTTCGGCTTCCTCCAGCTCGTTTTGCAGGTTGAGGAAGCTCGAATCGGCCTTTAGCTCCGGGTAATCCTCGGCCACCGCAAAGAGATGCCGGAGCGCGCCGGAAAGCAGATTTTCGCTTACCGCCTGTTCCTCGGGGCTACCGTCGTTGGCCGCCGCCAGATTGCGCGCCTTGACCACGTCCTCGAGCGTGCCACGCTCATGGTTGGCGTAGCCCTTCACTGTCTCGACCAGATTGGGGATCAGATTGTAGCGGCGCTTCATCTGGACCTGAATATCGCTCCAAGCCTCCTCCACGTGGTTCTTCGACGCGATCAGCCGATTGTAGGTGACGATCACATAGCCGGCGGCAAGCACGGCGACGCCGAGCAGAATCCAAAGCAGCAGCATAGTCTCCCCCCGCTGTCACGAGTCCGCGTCCCTGCTATAGCACCGGCCCACGGCTTTGTCGCGCTTGGCCGGCGCGCAGGGGCCGCAATTCCACCATATTCGACAGCTCTTATGTTCAGAGTGACCGACATCTGGAGGGAAACAGCCGATGACCCCACCCATCAAGACGCTCGCTATTCTTGGCATCGCCCTTTGCACCGGTAGCCATGCCGCCTTCGCCGGCGAAGACGAAGCGGCGGATCGCGCCTGTGGCGAAACCGTTATGGCCGCAAAGGCCAAGACCGAGACCGTAGCGGCCAGCAAGTCCGAGGCCGTGGCGGAACGTCAGACCGTAGCTGCCGCGACCGTCG
>JAKSBY010000197.1 GCA_022360855.1 Sphingomonadales bacterium
AATTCTGCTGATCGCCAAATCCGCGATCGCGGTCTGCAAGCCGCTCGACCAACCGGGCTAAGGTCATTTGGAAGTCCGTTCGTCCTGAGCTTGTCGAAGGATGAGCGGCCGCGCGACCGTCGCCGTTTCGACAAGCGCAGCGCGAACGGAATGAAGCGGTAAAGCCCCTCTGCAAGACAGCCCCGGCCTGTCGATCCCGAAATCCACCCGGGCCGTCGCGTCAAAGCGAACAAAAGCCGCCGGCGCTTTGCCGCAACGGTTTGCATCTCTTCTGCCCCTCTAATAAGAAGAGGGGAGGTCAATCGAAGACCTCCCGTGATTTCAGTTTTTGGGGCGGCGCCTGATGCCCATCTATCTGCCCATCGCCGAGATTTCGATGAATGCGTTTCTCATCATCGGCATGGGCGCCGCGGTCGGCTTTCTTTCCGGCATGTTCGGCGTCGGCGGCGGGTTCCTGATGACGCCGCTCCTGATTTTCTCCGGCGTGCCGCCGGCAGTGGCCGTGGCCACCGAATCCAACGAAATCACCGCCGCCTCGGTCTCCGGCGCGCTGGCCCATTGGCGGCGCGGCGGCGTCGACATCAAAATGGGCACGGTGCTGATCGCCGGCGGCGCCATCGGCTCGGTCATCGGCGCTTTCGCCTTCAAGGAACTCCGGGCGATCGGCCAGGTCGACCTGATCATCGCGCTTGCCTATGTTTTCTTTCTCGGCTCCATCGGCGCCATCATGCTGTGGGAAAGCCTGCGGTCGATCCGCCGCAGCAGCCGCGCCGAGGCGCAGACCCCACAAAAGCGCGACCACACGGGCTGGATCCACCGCCTGCCGTTCAAGATGCGGTTCCGCCGGTCGCGGCTCTATATCAGCGCGCTTCTGCCGCTCGCCATCGGCGCCGTCGTCGGGTTTCTTGCCGCGATCATGGGCGTCGGCGGCGGCTTCATCATGGTGCCGGCCATGATCTATATCCTCGGCATGCCAACCAATGTGGTGGTCGGCACGTCGCTGTTTCAGATCATTTTCGTCACCGCGACCGTCACCTTCCTGCATTCGGTGAATACGCAAACGGTCGACGTTATCCTCGCAGTCATGCTGCTGTTCGGCGCGGTGATCGGGGCGCAGATGGGCGCCCGGGTCGGGCTCAAGCTGAAGGCGGAGCAGCTGCGCGCGCTCCTCGCCCTCCTCGTGCTCGGCGTTTGCGGCCGCATGGCCTACGGACTGTTCCTCCGGCCGAGCGACATCTACTCGATCTCGCCGGTGTTCGGATGAAGCGCGTCGTTCTCATACTGGCCGCGCTGTTGGCGTTTTCGAGCGCCCATGCCGCCGGGCTGGTCTCGGACATCTCCGAGCGGCAGATCGAAATCCGCTATTCCTTCGCCGGCGCCGATCTGCTTCTGTTCGGCGCCATCAAGGCGCCGGAGGCCGACGACCCGGACGCCGAACTCGATATCGCCGTCGTCGTTCGCGGGCCCGACCTGCCGACGGTGGTGCGCCGCAAGGAGCGGGTCGCCGGGATCTGGGTCAACACCGACTCCATGCTCTTCGTCAACGCCCCGGGCTATTATGCGGTGGCGTCAACCCGACCGGTCTCGGAGCTTGCCGGGCGCGATATCCTCGAGGCCAACGAGATCGGCTTCGACCATCTCCAGCTCGCCATCACCCAGCGCGCGACGCCGGAGGAAAACAACGTCTTCCGACAAGCCCTCGTGCGCAACAAGCTGCGCGACGGGCTTTACTCGAGCTCGGTCGGGGGTGTGCAGATCCGCGAAGCCGCGCTGTTCCGCACCGATGTCATCCTGCCGGCAAACGTGCCGGTCGGCGATTACCGGGCCGAGGTCTACCTGTTCAAGGACGGCGCGCTTCTGAGCCGCCACAGCTCCGAAATCAATGTCGACAAGAGCGGCTTCGAACGCTGGGTCTACACCTTCGCCCAGGAATACTCGGCGCTCTACGGTCTGACCGCCGTCCTGATCGCGCTGATCTCCGGCTGGATCGCCGGCACCGTGGCCCGGCATTAAGGTGCTCTCCCCCTCACCCAGCTTCGGGTAGGGCTCGGCTCTTGGCCTCGCCAAGCCTCCGCATCCCTCTCCCCC
>JAKSBY010000500.1 GCA_022360855.1 Sphingomonadales bacterium
CACCGTCTGCACCATTCACAATCTCGCCTTCCAGGGCGTCTTTCCTTCCAGGCTGCTGCGCCCGCTTGATCTTCCGAGAACGGCCTTCGTCCATGACGGCCTGGAGTATTTCGGCGACATCAGCTTCCTGAAGGCGGGGCTCGTCTACTCCGACACCGTCACCACGGTCAGCCCGACCTATGCCCGGGAAATCCAGACGGAAAAAGGCGGAATGGGCCTGGGCGGGGTGCTGCGCAGCCGCGCCAAGAGCGTGCACGGGATTCTGAACGGCGTCGACGAGACGGTCTGGAACCCGGAAACCGATCCCCTGATCGCGGCCAATTACTCGCGGCGGTCGGCCAAAAACAAGGCACGCAACAAGCGCGCCCTGCAGGACCGGTTCGGGCTGGAAAAAAAGCGTAATGCGCTGCTGTTCGCGGTGGTCAGCCGGCTGACCGAGCAGAAGGGACTCGACCTTTTGGTGCCTTCACTCGCCCATCTCGTTTGGCGCGGCGGCCAGATCGCCATGCTGGGGTCCGGCGAGCCCGGGCTCGAGGACGCGTTTGCCGATGCGACCCGGCAGTACTCGGGCAAGATCGGCGTCGAGATCGGCTATGACGAGCCGCTGTCGCATCTGATGCAGGCGGGCGCCGATGCCATTCTCGTGCCTTCGCGCTTCGAACCCTGCGGTCTGACCCAGCTTTATGGTCTGCGCTATGGCACCCTGCCCATCGTCGCCCGGGTCGGCGGCCTTGCCGATACGGTAATCGACGCCAACGAAGCGGCGCTCAAGGACGGCGTCGCCACCGGCTTCCAGTTTGCGCCGGTCACCGCGGACGCGTTTCGCTTCGCGCTCGACCGCGCCTTCGACGTGTTTGAGAACCGCCAGCAATGGAACGCCATGCGTCGGCGCGCCATGGCGCAAAATGTAGGCTGGCGCGACCCGGCCGCCGCTTATATACAGCTCTACCAAAGCCTTCTAAGCGCCGATTGAACGTCCTGTCCCGATGCTGAAACAGACAACAGTAGAGCCCGGCACGGCCGAGCGGCTGGGCGCGGAGTGGGACGGCGCCGGCACCAATTTCGCCCTGTTCTCGGCGCATGCGACCAAGGTCGAGCTCTGCCTTCTCGATACAGACGGCAGGCGCGAGATTGCGCGCATTCCCCTGCCCGGCCGGACCGGGGAGATCTGGCACGGCACCCTGCCCGGGGTGGAGCCAGGCCAGCTCTATGGCTACCGGGTGCACGGCCCCGACGCTCTGGAGGACGGCCACCGGTTCGATGCCGGCGTCCTGCTAATCGATCCCTATGCCAAGGCTTTGCAGCGGCCCGCAGGTTCGGAGTTTCCGGTTTCAGCAGTCGCCGATCCCAGTTTCGATTGGGGCGGTGACCGGCCGCCCCGGACCCCTTGGTCGGACACGGTCATCTACGAAGCGCATGTGCGCTCCATGACCATGCTGCATCCGGAGGTTCCGGACGGCCTCAAAGGGACCGTATTGGGGCTGTCCTCACCGCCAATCATCGACCATCTCAAACGGCTCGGCGTTACCGCCATCGAGCTTCTGCCGGTTCACGCTTACGCAGACGAGCCGCATCTGGCAAACAAAGGCCTGACCAATCACTGGGGCTACAATTCCATCGGCTTTTTCGCGCCCGAGCCGCGCTATCTCGGCGCCGGCGGCCTCGCCGATTTTCAGACCATGGTCCGACGCTTTCACGCCGCCGGCATCGAGGTGCTGCTGGACGTGGTCTACAACCACACCGCCGAGGGCGACGCGTTCGGGCCGACCCTGTCTTTCCGCGGCATCGACAACGCCAGCTACTACCGGCTGATACCGGAAGACAAGCGCCGCTACGTCAACGATACGGGCTGCGGCAACACGCTCAATATGAGCCATCCGCAAGTCGTTCGGATGGTGATCGATTCGCTGCGCTACTGGGTCGAGGTGATGCATGTGGATGGTTTCCGTTTCGATCTCGCAACGACCCTCGCACGCAACGACGATGGTTTCACGCCGGACCACGGCTTTTTCACGGCGCTGGCGGACGATCCGGTCTTGTCGCGGGTCAAGCTGATCGCCGAGCCCTGGGATGTCGGGCCGGGGGGCTACCGGCTCGGGCAGTTTCCACCCCTCTTCGCCGAATGGAACGACAAATACCGCGACCTCGCGCGCCGATACTGGCGCGGCGACGGCGGGACGCTGCCGGAGCTGGCGCCCCGGCTCCTCGGCTCCGCCGATCTGTTCGATCATTCGGGCCGCCGGCCCCGGGCCTCGGTCAATTTCATCGCCGCCCATGACGGCTTTACCCTCGAAGATGTGGTGTCTTATGACCGGCGCCACAACGAGGCCAATGGCGAGGGCGGCGCCGACGGCCATGCGGAGAATCTCAGCCATAACTACGGCGTCGAGGGCCCGACCGACGATCCCGCAATTCGCGTGCTCCGGGCACGGCAAAAGCGCAACCTGCTGGCCACCCTGCTCCTGTCGCAGGGCACGCCCATGCTGCTCGCCGGCGACGAGGCCGGCAATTCGCAGGGCGGCAACAACAACGCCTATTGCCAGGACAATGAAATCTCCTGGATCGACTGGGCCGGCGCCGATGCCGACGACGCGGCGTTCGGCGACTTCGCCCGCGCCATGACCGCCTTTCGCGGGCAGCACCCCGTATTGCGTCAGGGCGAATTCCTGCATGGCGACATTGTCTCCGAGGGCGGTCTGAAGAACGTGACCTGGTTCACGCCGGACGGGCTGGAAAAGGCCGAGCATCATTGGCGCGATCCGCTGGCGCGCTGCATCGGCATCAAGCTCGGCGCATCCGATCCTGAAGACCGGACGCTGCTCATCATCATGAATTCCCATGACGGCACGGTCGACTTTACCCTGCCCGCGATGCCGGAGCGGGGGGACTGGACGCGGCTCCTGGACACCGGCGCCGCAGGCCACGAATTCGCGCCGGCGGGGCCGTTTCCGCCGAACCACGACTACCCGGCCGCCGGCCGCACGGTCCTGGTCTTCGGGTGCTAGGGCCCACGATGCCGGAACCGCTCGAGGCCCTAGCCCGGCATTACGGAATCAACCCGGTCTACCGGGACCTGACCGGCCGCCGCCACGACACATCGCCGGAGACCCAGCGGGCCTTGCTCGGCGCCATGGGAATCGCCGCCGCGACCGAGGCCGACGCCCGCGATAGTCTCGCGGCTGTTGTGGAGATGAAGTCCGCCCGGCTGCTGCCGGACACGGTTGTCGTGACGGCCGGCCAAGCCGCAGAAATACCGGTCCGCTTCCTGCCGCGCGGCCGCGTCTTGAGGTGGCAGATCGAGACCGAGGCGGGGGAGAGGGTTGCCGGCGAGGCGCGGCGCAGCGACTTAGCCGCCTCAAAGGCTGCGCCTGATACCTATGCGCTGCCGCTAGGCCGGGCCCTGCCCGCCGGCTATCACAAGCTCAGTGTCGAGTTTTCGAGCGCGACGGCAGAGTCCTTCATCATTTGCGCGCCCGAACGGGCGGTCCGTCTGGCGGATCTCGGCATCGCGCGGCCGGTCTGGGGCGCAACCGCGCCGCTTTACGGGCTGAGGTCCCGCCCTGATCAGGATATCGGCGATTTCGCGAGCCTTGCGGCCCTGGCCGAGGTCTTGGGCAGCAACGGCGCAGATTTTCTCGGGCTCAATCCGGTCCACGCCCTGTTCCCCGCCGCGCCCGAGCACTACAGCCCCTACACGCCGTCGAGCCGTGAATTCCTGAACGTGCTGCATATCGCGCCGGAGTTGGTGCCCGAACTTGAGGGTACTGGTTCGGCAGCAGCCGCGGATACGGGCGAATTCATCGATTATTCCGCGGCGTCGAAGCGCCGACATGCGCTCTTCGCGCAAGCCTTCGCGGCATTCCGGGCACTCCCCGAAGCGCATCCGCGCCGCACTGCCTTCGCGGCATTCCGCGCATCGGAAGGTGCGGCGCTCGAGCGCCTGGCGACCTTCGACGCGCTCGACCGCTACCTTGCCGACGGCGGCGGATCGCGCACCTCTTGGCGCGACTGGCCCAAACGATATCGATCCCCTAAAAGCCCGGCGGTTGCGCGCTTCGCCCGGGAGAACCGCCACGCGGTCGACTATTTCGCCTATCTGCAGTGGAACGCCCGCAAGCAGTTGGCGGCGGCGCAAGCGCGGGCGCGCGCCTCGGGCATGGCGCTCGGGCTCTATCTCGATCTCGCGGTCGGCGTGGCGCCCGGCGGCGCCGATAGCTGGGGCGATCCGGAGCTCTATGCCCGCGACGTGCATCTCGGCGCGCCGGGCGACATGGCCAACCCCGACGGTCAGGACTGGGAGCTTCTGCCGTTCAATCCGGTGGAGCTCGGCCGCCGCAACTATGCCCCCTTCATCCGCATGGTGCGCCGCGCCATGGACGGCGCCGGCGCTTTGCGCATCGATCACGTTCTGGGACTTGAGCGGCAGTTCTGGCACCCGCTGTCGGGCGCGCCGGCCGCCTATGTCGGCTTCCCCGGCGATATCCTGCGCGCCATCCTGGCCCTGGAATCGCGGCGCAGCCGGACCCTGGTCATCGGCG
>JAKSBY010000328.1 GCA_022360855.1 Sphingomonadales bacterium
CGCCGCGGCCGTTTGCCGGAGCGCGCCGGCGATGAGCCCGATCGTCGTGGCGCTCAGCGGGCCCTCGAGCATCTCCCTGTGTCGGTCCAACAGCGCCAGCGTGAAAAGGATCAGGGGTCCGCCGAGCGAGGGCGGCGGGTTAGTATAGCAGGTTGCCGGGCCGATCCGTCTTTGCGCCGGCCGCCGCCAGCGCACCTCATAGCAGGCGAGATCGGCCTGGGTCACGAGACCGCCATCGCTGAGAAACTCTGCGATTTGGTGTGCGAGATCGCCTTTGTAGAATAGCTCGGGCCCTTCGGCAGCGATCGCTTCCATCACCGCTGCGGCTTCCGGGATCTTGAACAGACTGTCGGCCGGCCACGGATGGCCGGGATTTTCCGGGTCTTCGTAAATCGCCCGTGCGCTCGCGGTGGCGAGCATGATCGGCGCGACGACGATCAGGGTCCGGGCCTGCAGGGGATGGAGCCGATGACCCTCCCGGGCGATCGTTGCGGCGGGAGCAATGAGCTCCGGCATAGGCAGCGTGCCAAAACGGTCGTGGATCGCCGCCATGCCGGCGACGAATCCGGGGACGCCGACCGAGGCGCGGCCGATGTGGAACTCCTGATGCGTGGTGCCGAAGTCGGCATGGCTGGCATAGAAGTCCAGTGCCTCGCCGTCGCCGGTGCGGCCCGGCGTCTGGCCGAAGAAATCGAGCAGCGCGGGTTCGCCGCCGACGGGCCGGGCCATCAGGAAGCCGCCGCCGCCGATGGAGGTCAACACGGGCTCGCTGAACGCCGCCACATAGGCCGCCGCGATGACCGCGTCGAAGGCGTTACCACCGGCGGCAAGAATCTCGGCGCCAACCTCGGCGGTCACTTGGTTGCCCGCGCCGATCAGGCCGCTCCGCTTGCCCATTAGCTGTCCTCCATGGCGTCGAACAGTGCCTCCAGCGCGTAGCCGTTATCGGCAAGCCATTGCGGCGGCGGGCCGGGCCAGCGAAAGCGGCCAAGGTCGATGCGGCCCCTGCCATCGAAGACGACGCCTTCCGCCTCTAAAAGCGCGCGCTGGCGGAAATGGCCGTCGCCGCCCGGACGGAGCGAAATCTCGCCTCTGGCATTGATCACACGCTGCCAGGGCACGTCGCTGGCAGCGTCCAGCGCCGCCATGGCGTAGCCGACCTGCCGGGCGCCTGTGCCGGGCACGTATCCGGCGATCTGGCCGTAGGTAGCGACCCGGCCGGCCGGAATCTGCCGCACCAGATCGTAAATACGCGGATAGCGCGCGCGGCCGGTTTTGGTCATCGCTGGCGTCATGCGGCTCTTTCTCTTTCGATCTCCGCTTCGTAGCCTTCCGGCGTGTCGCCCAGCCGCCGGGCGTTCGGATGCGAGGCGACGATCAGGCAGATGACCATAATCGTCAGCCCCGCGCCGAGGAAGACTGCTTCGAGATTCCATTCGATCAGGGCGCCCATGATGGCCTCCGAGATCGGCAACAGCCCGAAGGCCAGGAACATGAGGATACTCATCACCCGGCCCAGCAGCCGCTCAGGGGTTGCCCGTTGCAGCCAGGTCGAGAAATGGACGATGACGAAGCCGTCGCCGAGCCCGGCGGAGAAGAAGATGACGGCGATCACCCAGGTCGATTGGGTCAGCAGGATCGCCACCAGGGTGAGCCCGGAGTAGCCGACCAGCATGAACATGATGCGCCCGAGATGGCGGTCCGGGGGCGTCGGTAGCAGGGCGGCCGTGAACCCGCCGAACAGGCTGCCGAAGCCATAGGCACCGATGATGATTCCATAGGCCAATGCGCCCTCGGCGAGATAGCGATCCGCATAGACGGGCACACCGATCAGGAAGGGGGCGTTGAAAAAGATCTCCAAGGCCGCGATGGCGATAAAGAACAGCCGCATCGCCGGATGCCGCCAGGCATATATCAACGGCTCCTTCAAGGTTGCGAGAAAGCCACGGCCTTCCTCGTCGTCATGCAGCGCTCGCGGCTTGATAAGCCACAGCGTAAAGGCCGACACACCGAATGTGGCGGCGTCGAGAAAGAAGGCGATGGCCAGCCCCGACCGGTCCGCCAGGACCGGCGTGTCGGTCAGCGTTATATCCGGTTGGGCCGCCGGCTGGCCGGACCAGGTGGCGATCACGGTGCCGGCGATGAGCGGCCCGACGACCAGGGCGAATTGCGCCAGACCCTGAATGATGGCGTTGCCGGCCTTGAGCTCGTCCTTCGTGACCAGGCTCGGCAGGATCGCCGCGGCGGCGGGGAAGAAGAAGGCGTCGGCAACGCCGAATATCAGCGCCAGCAGGAAGATCCAACCGATCGAGACCGCCTGGAAACAGATCATCAGCCCGAGGATCAAGACCAGGACGAGCCGCGCCAGGTTGGAAGCCAGCATGACCACGCGCGGCGAAAACCGGTCCACCGTGGCGCCGCCCATCAGCATCAGCGCGGCGCGGGGCAGGCCCTGCAGGGCAAATACGATGCCCATCATCAGCGGGCTGCCGGTCAGCTTCAGCACGAGCCATGGGAAGGCGAGCAGGCTGATCTGGTCGCCGATCAGCGAGACCGACTCGCCGATCGCCAGCAATCGGAAATTGCGGTTTTTGAAAAGCGCCAGCATCGCCTGCCTTAATTGTCCCTTAAACGGCCACAGTGGAGCCCTATATCAGAGGGGCCGGCATGCGAGAATGGCTGCCGTTAAAGATTTCAATTCTAGGCGTTTGAAAGAATTGTGAAATGAGTTGCGTGGATACTAGGCGCCTGTCATGCGATTTGAGTCGGATATCAACGTGCCGAGCCGGCCGCTAGGAAACGGATCCGTGGAGCGGAAGATCCGACGCATCCTGCTCATTGTCGCCGGGACGCTGATCTTTGCCGCGGGATTCCTCACCTTCTGGCTGCCCATCCCCATCGGGCTGATCCTCATGGCCGTCGGCCTGGCGCTGCTCCTGGTGTCGTCCGCCTGGGTGCGCAGCCGCGTCAAGGCGCTGAGGCATCGCTATCCCGGCCTCGACAGCAAGCTCAAGGCGATAGGCGGCAGCCTGCCCGGACCGTTCCGCCGCGCCCTGCAGCGCACCGAGATCCGCGGCCGCCGCAAGCGCGTGCTCAAAACCCGGCAATCGGAGCCGGCCACCGGCTCGTCCTGAGCTTTTCCGCCAAGTAGCTTTTGCGTCCCTGCGGACTTTCTGTAGTCTGCAGGTGCACCTGAAACCGGGAGACATCATGTGAGCAGGCTCGACGGAAAAGTGGCGCTGGTCACCGGCGGCAGCCGCGGGATCGGCGCGGCCATCGCGAAGCGGCTGGCCGCGGATGGCGCCAAGGTGGCGCTCAGCTATTCATCTTCGCCCGATGCGGCCGACGCGGTTGTGGCGGAGATTGCGGCGGCCGGCGGCGAGGCCGCGGCCCTAAAAGCCGATGCGGGGAGCGAGGAAGAGACCCGGTCCCTGGTCGACGAGACCGCCGCGCGATTCGGCGGCCTCGACATCCTGGTGAACAACGCGGGCATTGTCCGGATGGGCACGGTGGATTCCGCATCGCTGGAGGATCTCGACCGGATCTATGCGGTGAACGTGCGCGGTCCCTTCGTCACGGTTCAGGCGGCCGCCCAGCACCTGCGCGACGGCGGACGCGTCATCAACATCGGCTCGATCAACGGCGAGCGCGCGCTGATCGCCGGCATGAGCATGTATGTCATGAGCAAGTTCGCCTTGGGCGGCCTCACCCGCGGCTGGGCCCATGATCTTGCCGCGCGGGGCATCACAGCCAATGTGGTCGAGCCCGGACCCATCGATACGGACATGAACCCGGCGGAAGGGCCGATGGCGGACAGAATGACCCACATGGTACCGCTCAAGCGCTATGGGCAGGGGGATGAGGTGGCAGCGGCGGTTGCCTTCCTCGCCAGCGATGACTCGAGCTATATCAACGGCGCGACGCTGGTCGTCGACGGCGGCTTGATTGCTTGAATCGGCCCGGGTCATTGATTTTTCGTCTGCCGCATATTATATCAGTTAGATATAATATTTTGCGACGGCGGAGAGTGAAGTGACACGGTTATTCTGGCTTGCGCTCGGCTGGGCGTTCCTCTTTCTCGGCATCCTGTTGATGATCCTGCCGATCCCCTTCGGTCTGGTCTTCCTGATGCTGGCCTTTGTCGTTCTGGTTCCCTTATCCCCCTGGTTCGTGCGCCGCATGCGCGGGATGCGGACACGCTTTCGGCTGGTCAACTCGGCCTTTGCCGGGCTGACGCGACGCGTGCCGGTACCCTATCGCCGGGTTCTGCGCGCCACCGAGCCGATGGCATTGCGGTCGGACCGCTGGTAGGGGCTGGAGTGCAGCGTCGCTGACGCTCCTCGCAATAATGCTCTAAGGAAGCGGGCCTTCGGCGTTGCCGCTCTCTTCCGCTTCGCCACTGCTCGCGGGCGCGGCGAGCTCGGCACAGCTCCAACCCAAACCGATGAGCTTGTCGCGGAATTCTTCGGCCTTTGGCCGGCAGTAATTCGGGTCGTTATCCGCGCTCCAGAGCTGCTGTTTGGGCACGCCCTCGGTGGGCTTTTCGTACCAGACCTCGCATACCGGCCCTTCCGGAATAGCCTCGCGCAACTCGACGATTCGGGTCAGCCCGCCATTTTGGCAGGTGAAGGCGGAGATCGCTTCCTCGGCGGCGGCAGGCAGCGTCACAATCACCGCAGGACACACGATGAAAAGCGCAAGCAGGGTTCGTTGGATCATCGGGATCGCTCCTCAGATTGACTCGCCCCGAACCGTGCGGCAATCGGCCCGTTATGTCAAAGCCCGGCCGGGCGTCTGGCAGAAAATTCATGTTACGGCCGAATGACAATCATCAGGTGAGAAACCAAGTGATCGTAAGGCCAAAAGAAATATTTTTGCAATTGCGAAATCAATTGATGCAGAGCAGCAAAATAGATTTGCAAGAATCGAAATAACGACATCTTTGGTATTTGCAAATTTGGTATCTAATCTTCGGCATTGCATCATTTTATTTTAGCGGCTAACCTCCGGCGCCATCGGCAACTAACCTAAGGGGGGTTAAATGGCCAAAACGATTGTTGCATGGGTTCTTGTGGGCGTCTTCGCCTGGCTTTGGCGCTATGTCCTGATGGGCCCCAATATCGACTATTTCACCGACACCACAGCCATTTGGGGCTGGACCATTGTCACCGTCGCGCTGATGCGCGCGGCCAAGAGCTGAGGGAGGGCGCTATGATTGATAAGCTTATTGAAAGCGTCAAAAACTTCCTTCCCAATCTCTTGTGGATCGCGCTCGCGGCGCTCGTGGCGGCAATCATCGGCAGCCTCGTGGCCGGAGGGTTCGACGTGAACGCGATCATAAAGGCCGTCGTGACGGCGGTTGTTGCGGCGTTCCTGACCTGCCTCGTGGTCAGCGCGCTGGACAACGCCACCGATTAAACCCGGCGCTACAATCTAAATTTCAAATCCGTCCCCGGCCGCCATATGCGGCCGGGGACGTTCGTTCTGTTAGCTTAGTCCCAGAGGCTCAGGATGTGCCCCTCATGGGGCGGCACCTTGCCGGCGAGGGTTGCCAGGTACACCGCCTCGACCGCGGTCGGCCCGCGACCCTCGATCACCGAGATCCAGCTCGATACCGGGCCCAGGAAGGCGGCCCAGTCGGCGGCGAAGCGGGCCATCAGCCCGGCGGTGCCCCATTCCTTGGCGCGCTTTTGCGCCTGCGACGGTGCGAAGAACAGGGTCGGCTTGGCGCCGGGCAGAGCCTCGCCGCCGCGCGGTTGGTCCCAGTGCGACGCGCCCACCGAGCAGGAATATTTGAGGTTCTCCGCGAAGAAATGATGGAGCGCGCTTCTCAGCGGGCCGGAGCCGGCAAAGTCGACGAAAACAGCAGGTTCCGACGCATCGAGCGTGGTGATGTCGTCATAGGCCAAGACCTGATCGTAACAGCCCAGCCCTTCGACAAATTCGACATTGCCGCCGGACGTGAGGCCGATCACCCGCGCCCCCGTGCCGGCCTTGAGCAGGAACGCCAGCCCGAAGGCGGTCTTCGAGGAGGCGGACGATAGAATCACCGCCTTGCCATCGAAGAAATCGTTGTCTTCCAGCAAATCGTTGATCAGCCAGGATGTCATGAACAGCGGCCGGAACAGCATCTGCAGCTCTTCCGTCTTTGCCGCATAGCCGGGGTCGGTCGCGCATCTCACATAGTGATTGTAGATCACCGGCAACTCGCGCCGGTGCGCCGCGCCGTCGAAAAATCCCGCCGCGTCGGCCTTGACCGGTTCGACAACCAGATGCGTCGACATCGGCAAGTAGCCGTAGACGCGTTCGCCGGGCGCGGCACCCTCGGCCCTTGACGTCACGACTTCAGCGAAGCCCCAGACCGGGATCTGGCCCTGGCCCTCCGGCGCCGGGAAGAATTCCCAATAACGCATGGCCTCGCCGAAAGCCGCATAGGTGATGTTGTTGGCGGTAAAGGCAAAGCGCTCGACCTTGAGCAGCGCTTGGCCTTCCTCGAGCATGTCCGGCACGGCCGCCTCCGCCACCGAGCATTTTTCAAGGTCGGTCCGGGCGACATAGAAGCCGGTCTTTTGCGTTGTGTCTGCCATGGCGTCCCTCCCGCGTCGGTCGGTCCAGAGTGCGGCAGCGGCGGTCGTAAGTCAAAGCCACAAACCGTGCCACGCTCACCCGCGCCTGTATTTAACGTGACTGGCCTTTGAAGCGGCTGCCGGCTACATCGCGGTCATGAACAGATTCGGGGTCTTTGCATTGGTGGCGGTGCTGGCGGCGCTGGCCAGTCCGCTTTTCCTGTCGCCGCTCGGCTTGCCGGAGCCGCGGACCGCGCGCGCGCCGGTCGGCGTCGAGACATCGCGGCCGGTTGTGGTCGAGCTGTTCACCTCGCAAGGCTGCCATTCCTGCCCGCCGGCGGACGCGCTGCTCGGCGAGTTGAAGGGCCGCGACGACGTCCTCGCGCTCTCCTTCCATGTCGACTATTGGGACTATCTCGGCTGGCGCGACCCCTTCGCCAGCCCGGCCCATACCGCTCGGCAGAAATCCTACGCCAAGCGGCTGCCGCGCCGGATCGCCTATACACCGCAAATTGTCATCGACGGCCGTTTCGATGCGGTCGGCTCCGACCGGCGCCGGGTAACGCGCGCCATCGATGATGCGGCCCGGCTGCGGATGACCATCGACATGGCGTTCGACGCTGACACCGGCCAACTCGCTATGGCCGCCGCATCGGACATGCGGAAACGGGCCACGGTCTGGCTGGTCGCCTACGACCGCGAACAATCCACGTCCATCCGCCGCGGCGAGAATGCCGGCAAGCGGCTCACCTACCACAACGTTGTCCGGCTCTATGAGCGGATCGGCCGCTGGGATGGAGACGCGACGAGCTTTGCCGTCGATCTCGACGCCGCGGCGGGACATGACGGCCTCGCCGTCCTGGTTCAGGAAAACGAGACCGGCCCGGTCATCGGGGCGTTCCATATGGCGCTCTGAGCGTCGCGTTCCGGGCACGGCTGGCCGAAATCTTCGTGACGGGCGCGGCGGGGGTTGGTTAGGGTCGGGGCTGACTGCCGGGAGACCTGCGATGCCGAACCTCGACCGCCGCCAGGCCATTGCCGGATTGAGCGCGCTCGGACTTGCCGCGCCGTTTGGCCTGGCGCGGGCCGGCCGGGCGCCAATTATCACGCGTCCCATCCCGTCCACCGGCGAGCGCATCCCCGTGATCGGCATGGGCTCATGGATCACTTTCAATGTCGGCGCGGACGAGGGCTTGAGGGCGGCGCGGCGCAACGTGCTGCAGGCTTTTTTCGACGCCGGCGGCGGGCTCGTCGACTCCTCACCCATGTACGGCTCCTCGGAAGAGGTGATCGGCCACTGCCTCAAGCACATCGAGAATACGCAGGGCCTGTTCTCCGCCACCAAGGTGTGGACGCCCATGGGGTTCATGGGCCGCCGCCAGATGGCCACCTCCGAGCGGCTCTGGGGCGAGCGGCCCTTCGACCTCATGCAGATCCATAATCTCGTAAACTGGGAAGGCCATCTGGAGACGATGCGGGCGTGGAAGGCGGAAGGCCGGCTGCGCTATCTCGGCATCACCACGTCGCACGGCAGCCGGCATCGGGAATTCGAGCGGGTGATGGCCGAGGACGATCTCGAGTTCGCGCAGTTCACCTACAATATCGTCGATCGCAAGGCGGAGGCGCGGCTCCTGCCGGCGGCGGCCGAGCGCGGGCTCGCCGTCATCATCAACCGGCCCTTCCGCCAGGGATCGCTGGTCGACCGGCTCGCGCGAATGCCA
>JAKSBY010000718.1 GCA_022360855.1 Sphingomonadales bacterium
CGCCTGGGCAACGCCGGCCGAAAGCGCCACCAGCGCGATCAGGCCCAGCTTGAAAATGCGCTTCACCGCTACCCCCTCCACCGCATCGACCCAGTCCCGCCCCAGATCAGAAGGATGCCAGAAGTTCCACCCCGTAGGTGCGGGGCTGATTGCGGATGATTTCGAAATCGTTCACGGCGTCAAAGGAAAACTGCGCCCGCTCATCGAAGACGTTCTGGGCAAAGAGATGGAGCTGAATTCGATCCCACTCCACGCCTGCCCGCAAATCGACGAGCACATAGGAGTCCGACCTTGCCAGCGCATCCGGCGCGCCGATCGCCGAAAGCTGCCCGTCGACGGCATTGAAGTCGGCGCGCAGGAAGCCTTCGAGGCCGTTGGCGATCGGCCTCGAATATTCGACCGTTCCGTTAAGCTGATAGCTCGGCGAAGTGGGCAATTCGTCGCCGTCCGCTCCAAGCCCGTTGGGCAGGTCCTCGGCCAGTTCCGCGCGCGACACCTGCCCGTTCAGAGCGAAATAGAGAGCCTCGGTTGCCTGCCAAGCGAAATCGAACTCGACCCCGTAGCTGCGCGCGGCGCCCGCGTTGCGGATGAATTCGATGACCGTCGGCCCGGGAAGGACAATGGCGTCCGCGATCTGGATATTGTTCCAGTCGAGATAGAAGACGGCGACGTTGAATCGCGCATCGCCGCCCCAGAAGACCGATTTCAGGCCGCCCTCGTAGGACCAGATCGTATCGGGGCTGGTGAATTGCGGTACGCCCTCGGGAACGAACGGCAAGCTGGAATCGATGGGATTGACCTGGCCGCGCCGGAAGCCCTTCGCGGCAGAGAAATAGACCATCACGTCGTCGGTGATGTCATAGGATAGATTGACCCGGGGATTGAAGTGCGTGTTCTCGCCGCCCCCCACGGCAAGGCTGTTGATCTCGAAAGGTGGCAGAGGCGGCGGCAGAGGGATGACCGTATCCTGGATCGCCGTCTCGTCCACATCTTCCCAGAAAAGCCGGCCGCCGACGTCCAGCGTCAGGCGCTCCAAAAACGTGTAGGACAGCGTGCCGAAGCCGGCGAGCTGCTTGAGGTTGGTCGTATTCCCGATAAAGAGCGAAAAGCCCGGTGTGACGAAATTGATCGTGGTGGCGGCTTCCTGGTCCTTGAAGAAGCCACCGAGCACCCATTGAAACGGCCCGTCGCCGGTGGAGACGGCCCGCACCTCCTGGGTGAATATTTCGTTGGTGCGGCCCAAGATGCCGCCGACGCCCGCGAGCTCACTGTCGTAGTAGTTCGACGCGCTGGTGAACTGCACGCCATCGAATGCGTATTCGACGACCAGCGACGGCTGGACGAATTCACTCTGATTCCGTTCGTCGGTCAGACCGGGCTCGAATCTTTGCAGGTCGCCAATCGGGACGAAGGCCCCCGGGTTGAGCGGGTCCGGGATAAGCGTCTCACCGGCGCTGCCCCGGAATCTGCCGTCCTGATAGGTCACGCTCGGCGTAATCGTCAGCCGGTCGGTCGGAGTCCACCCCAGCACCGCGCGGACGCTGTTTATCCGGTGGTCGTTGATGTCGCGTTCCTCGAATCCCGGCGCGACATTGTCGATGAACCCGCCATTGCGCTGAACCTGGCCGGAAACGCGGAGCGCAAGGCTGTCCCTGACGATCGGCAGGTTGATCACGCCGGCGACCGACTTTTCGGCGCCGCCCTGCTCGATATTCGCGTAGCGCGCCTTCAGCCGTCCGGAAAACGCGCTGCTGTCCGGCTTGTTGCTGATGAACCGGATCGTGCCGCCCAGCGAGCCCTCGCCAAACAGCGTTCCCTGCGGCCCGCGCAAGACCTCCACCCGATTGAGGTCGAAGGTGGCGACAAGCGGCGTGCCGTTGGGCGTCGACACGGAAATCTCGTCGAGATAGTAGCCGACCGTGGCGCCGCCGACCCCGGCCGTAAGGGTCCGAATGCCCCGAATACCGATATCGACCGCTCCCCGGTTGGTCTCATTCACATTGAGGCCAGGGATTTGGCGCGCGAAGTCGAGGAACTCCTCCGCGCCTCTCTTCTCCAATTCGGTCTCGGGCAGGACGGTCAGGCTCAAGGGCGTGTCCTGTGCGAATTCTTCGCGCCGCGTCGCGGTAACGACGATCTGATCCCACGCTTTTTCGCCGTCTTCGGCAGCCTCGCCTTCCTGGGCGGCACCGGCCGGCACATAGGCCAACACCGGCGCGGCTGCGAGCAACAAGAGTGGTTTCGATAACTTGGATTTTTTTGTGTTCATTTTTTTTCCCTCCCACTTGAGTCGGATTTTTCTACCCAGTTGGCTTGAATCCGCCCCCACGTAGCGCTCATCGGATGCAAGAGATTTCAAAACGACAGTTTTTTGAAACTTATATCTTGACGCCTAGGATCGCTATTAACCAAAATGTAGAATAACATTAAGGTATATCTTATGATTTCTACCGCCGATCTTCAGTTCCTGGCCGACCTTTCACACGAACCTTCGCTTGCCGCGGTCGCCCGATCGCTCAACGTTTCGCCGCCCGCGGTCAGTCAGCGTCTTTCCTTGCTCGAGCGGCGTTTGGGCATTCGGCTGGTGGAACGTTCTGGGCGCGGAGGAATCATTCTGACCACCGATGGCGAGCGGCTCGCGGAGCGCGCGAAAGGCGTGCTCACCGAACTCGACGCCATTGAGAGCGAGATTGCCGAGGCCCGTGGAGAGGTCACCGGGCATCTGCGCATTTTCGCCCCGCTCGGCTTCGGCCACCGTCATGTCGCCCCGGCGGTCGCCTCTTTCCGGCAACTGCATCCGCAGATCACCGCTGAGCTTACGATGTCCGATCAACTGGGGCGCATTCCGCAAAGCGCATGGGACATTATTATCCATGTCGGCGCGCTGAGCGAAAGCAGCCTCATCGCAATCCCCATCGCGCCCAATGAGCGACTCCTGTGCGCCGCGCCGTCGTATCTGGAGCAGCGTGGCGTTCCGCAAACGCCCGCCGATCTTGCAGACCATACGTGTTTGGCGATACGCGAGGACGACAGGGACGTGACGCTCTGGCAGTTCCGTCACAACAACAGCGGGCAGCGCAAGAGCAGCTTCCGGATCACGCCGGTGCTTTCGAGTAACGACGGAGAGGTCGTACGCGACTGGGCGGCGCAGGGTCTCGGAATCGTCCAAAGATCCGAATGGAACGTTGCCGACGACATCCGCTCGGGACGTCTGGTGCGGCTGCTGGCGGACTACACCCTGCGACCGGCCAACGTGGTCGCACTCGTCAGCAGCAGGCACGCCCGCGCCGGGCGGATCGAAGCCTTTATCTCCCATTTTCGCTCGATCATGAAACCGGTCCCCTGGCGGAAGTAGGGTCCGACGGCATCCACGCCGGCACCACCCGAACGACAGTATCGAG
>JAKSBY010000110.1 GCA_022360855.1 Sphingomonadales bacterium
ATCGCGCGGGACTTCCTCGCCGGCCAGGCAGCGCAGAACGTCCTGCATTCGGAGGTCACCTTTACCGCGCTGACCCATCACGCCAACACCGGCATGCCGTTTGACGAGCAGCTCGACGCGCTCAACCGGGCGCGCGACTGGGGCCGGCGGGCGCATGGCGTCTCCATGCTGATGATCATCGATATCGCCCGCGACTTCACGAGCGCCGACGACCAGCTCAAGGTCGCCGACTGGGTTATCGAGGGCCACGGCAACGGGGTCTGCGCGCTGGGCCTCGGCGGCTATGAGGTGGGCTATCCGCCCGAGACATCGCGGCCGGCCTTCGACCGGGCGGCCGAGGCCGGCGTGCCGGCGGTCGTCCATGCCGGCGAGACCGCCGGCGCCGAAAGCGTGCGCGGCGCGGTCGAGGTGCTTGGTGCGGTGCGCGTCGGCCATGGCGTCCGCGCACTCGAGGATCCGGCGCTCGTCGAGGACCTGCGCGGGCGGCAGATCATGCTTGAGGTCTGCCCGAGCTCGAACGCCTGCCTCGGCGTGGTCGAGCGGATCGAGGACCATCCGCTGCCCCGGTTATTGGAGGCCGGTCTCAACGTCTCGGTCAACTCCGACGATCCGCCGATGTTCAATACGACCCTGACCAGCGAGCTGGAACTGGCGCACAAAGTGTTTGGCTTGGGCGTGGACGATCTGCGGGACCTGCAGTTCAATGCAGCCCGCGCCTCGCTGTTGCCCGAGGCGGAAAAGGCCGATCTCCTCGCCCGTCTTTCGGCCTAAAACGGTACGAACTTTCGCTTTTTGGTGAAGTGCGTGTAGCCGAGCGCTGCCTGGGCGCGGAGGCCACCGCCCAGCCGGATGGGCGCGACCGTGATCTCGCCGCGGCGCTGGTAGTTCACGCCGACGCCGCCGATAAAGTAGAAGCTGCCCTCGATCGCCGGGTAACGGCGGTAGATGTCTTCCGTGTCGTAAAGGTTGTAGACCAGGGTGAAGACCTTGGAGGCATTTCCGCCAACGTCGAAGCCGATTGACGGGCCGGTCCAGTGGACCAGCCGGTCGCCTTCGATCTTGTGGGTCAAGGTGCCCGAACCGTAGACAAGGCCGACGATGAAGCCGCCGCCCGCTTCGGTGCCCTTGATATAGGCGTTGGGCCGCCCGTTCTCGGCGAAGATCTTCTCGATGATCTTGGCCAGGCCCTCGGTGGTATCGCCGAGGAAATCCGACGCCTCGCCGATGACCGTCTGCTGGTCGTAGGTTTCGTCGTCGCTCACGTCATCCCGCGCGATTGCCGAGGGCGTCAGGAAGAGGAGGAGCGCCGCAAGCGCCGCAATGATCCGTGACATAGTCAAACCTTCTCGAACTCTCTGCCGGTCTTGGGCCGTCTCTGGGCCGGTTTGGTCTGGCCGCCCATCTTGCGGAACTTTTTGACCAAACTGAGGCGTGTCGAAACAACCGCCCATCGGCTCACGACATACTATGTCTTGTGATCAAAGGCAATTCTACCACCGTATATTGCGGCAGTCCGGATTGACGGCCCGTTTTGCCCGCGCCCGGCCACCCGATCATGTTCGATTGATTTTGCGACCGCGCGGCGAGTAGAGTTGAAGGAAGCGGATCTGTGCGCTTACGGGAGGAAACATGTTAGGTCTCATGCAAGACTGGCCCTTGCTGGTCTCCAAGATTTTGCTCCACGCCGAGGTGGCCCATTCCGATGTCGAGGTCGTCACCCTGCGTGTCGAAGGTGACGAGCACCGCTATACCTATGGGGAAATGGCGCACCGCTCCAGGCAGGTTGCGCAGGCGCTGACGCGCTACGGGATCAACCGTGGCGATCGGGTCGCCACCCTCGCTTGGAACACCTACCGGCATGTCGAGCTCTGGTACGGCATCGCCGGCATGGGCGCGGTCGCCCACACGATCAATCCGCGGCTGTTTCCGGAGCAGATCGTCTATATCGCCAACCACGCGCAGGACCGGATCCTGTGCACCGACATCACCTTCGTGCCGCTCCTTGAGAAGATCAAGGACGCGTTGACCACTATCGAGACATTCGTCGTCATGACCGACGACGAACACATGCCCGAAACCTCGCTGAAGAACGCCGTTTCCTACGAGACCTTCATCGCCGGCGAGAGCGGCGCATTCGACTGGCCGGAGTTCGACGAAAACACCGCCGCCGGGCTCTGCTACACCTCGGGCACGACCGGGAATCCCAAGGGCGTCTTGTATTCGCATCGCTCGAACATGCTGCATACCTTCGCCGGCTGTCTGACCGACACCTTGGGCGTCTCGGCGTTCGATGTGGTGCTGCCGGTCGTTCCCATGTTCCATGCCAATGCCTGGGGCATACCCTATGCCACGCCGGCGGTCGGCGCCAAGCTCGTGATGGGTGGCCCGAACCACGACGGCAAGACGCTGCACAAGCTGATCGTGGACGAACAGATCAGCATGACCGCAGCGGTGCCCACGGTCTGGCTGATGCTCCTGAATTATCTGCGCGAATCCGGAGAGAAGGTCGAGTCGCTCCGCAAGGTCGTCATCGGCGGCTCGGCGGCGCCGCGCTCCATGATCGAAGCCTTCGAGAAGGACTTTGGGGTCGAGGTTTCGCACGCCTGGGGCATGACCGAGATGAGCCCGCTCGGCTCGGTCGGCGCCCTGACAGGAAAGACCTCGAAGCTTCCCTGGGAACAGCGGCTTGATCTCAAATGCAAGCAGGGCCGCGGCGTTCTCGGCGCTGAGATGAAGATCACCGACGAGGAGAACAACGAGCTGCCCCGCGACGGGGTTGCATACGGGCATCTCAAGGTCCGTGGGCCCTGGATCGCCAAGGAATACTTCCGCCACGAGGGCGGCGACATCCTCGACGAAGAGGGCTGGTTCGATACCGGCGACGTCGCCACCATCGACCCGGACGGGTTCATGCAGATCACCGACCGGTCCAAAGACGTGATCAAATCCGGCGGCGAGTGGATCAGCTCCATCGACCTGGAGAATGCGGCGGTCGGCCACCCGGACGTGGCCGAGGCGGCGGTGATCGGCATTTTCCATCCCAAATGGGACGAGCGGCCACTGCTCGTCCTGGTGGCGCAAAATGGGAAAGAAGTTCCGAAAGACGAGGTGATCGAATTTTTGCGCGGCAAGGTCGCCAAATGGTGGCTGCCCGACGATGTGGTCTATGTGGATAAAATCCCCCACACTGCCACGGGCAAGATCCAGAAGATGGAGCTGCGCCAGCAGTTCAAAGACTATAAGCTGCCGACCTATTGACGGGGTTCTGTCACATCGGTGGCCCCCTCACCCCGGCCCTCTCCCCGAGGGGGAGAGGGAGGAGCGCCGCGAGGCGCGGAGGGTGAGGGGGCGGCTCCGTTCCAATCGGTGGCACAGGATATTGCCGCGAGACGCATTACAGCCCGCGCAGGAGCCACATCAGGAGGTGAATAAAGGCGTAGGCGGCGAGGCCGC
>JAKSBY010000029.1 GCA_022360855.1 Sphingomonadales bacterium
GTCGAAGCCGGCGGCGGAGCCGATGGGGTTGGCGAAGCGGATGCCGAGGACGTCGGTGGCCAGGATCGGGTCGTCGTATTTCGACGGGTTGCGCACGAGCCCGGTCTTGAGCCCGCGGATCGACAGCGCATGCGCGACCTCCGGCTCCATCACCATGAGCCACGGCCGGGCCAGCGGGTAGGGATCGATCAGCATGGCCCGAGCCTAGCGGAAGTGGCCGCCGGGCGCCAGCGCGGCGCGCGGTGTGCCGGGATCGGCTCAGGCTAAGGTGTCATTGCGAGCGGAGCGAAGCAATCTCGGGGCCACGAACCTATTTCGGTGACAGTTACCTTTTTCAAGTCTGTTTTTTCTAGTGCGTTGTTTTTAAAAGAAAAATAAAAAGGTAACTGTCACCGAAATAGGGCCGCGTCGCTGGCGCGTCTCGCAATGATGGATCAGGCGGGCTCGGCTTCCGCCCTCGTTTCCGCCTCCGCCGGCCGGGCCTCGGCGAGCTTGAAGGCGACCTTTTCGGCGATGGCGCGGTAGTGGGCGGCGTGTTCGCCGGCGGGCTGGGCGGCGGCGATGGGGGTGCCGGCGTCGGCGTGTTCGCGGATGGTCAGGTGCAGCGGTACTTCCCCGAGGAAGTCGCAGCCGAGCTCGACCGCGGTCTCTTTCGCGCCGCCATGGCCGAAAATGTCCGACCGCTCGCCGCAATGGGGGCAGACGAAGGTGCTCATATTCTCGACGATGCCGAACACGGGCACCTTGACCCGTTCGAACATGGCGAGGCCCTTGCGGGCGTCGATCAGGGCGATGTCCTGCGGCGTCGAGACGATCACCGCGCCGGTGACCGGCACGCGCTGCACGAGCGTGAGCTGGGCGTCGCCGGTGCCGGGCGGCATGTCGACCACCAACACGTCGAGCTCGCCCCAGGCGACGTCGCCCAAAAGCTGCGTCAGCGCGCCCATGACCATCGGCCCGCGCCAGATGGTCGGCGTGTCCTCCGGCACCATGAAGCCGATGGACATGACGGCGGCGAGCCCATGGGCCTTGAACGGCGCGATCTTCTCACCCTCAGCGGACGGCCGGTCGGTGATGCCGAACATGCGCGGGATCGAGGGGCCGTAGATATCCGCGTCCAGAATGCCGACCCTGAGGCCGCGCCCGGCGAGCGCGACCGCCAGGTTGACCGCCGTCGTGGACTTGCCGACACCACCCTTGCCGGAAGCGACGGCAAGGATCGCCGCGATGCCGGGGATGGCCTCCGGCGTCCGTGGCAGGGGCCGGCCATGGCCGCCGATGCGCGGTGGGGGCGGGGGCTCGGACGCGGGCTTGGGCGCGGGCGCCGAGGCTTGCGCCGGGGCGCCGCCGGCCCGCTCGGCGGTCAGGACCGCGGTGACCGACAGGACGCCGGGGACCGCCCTGACCGCGTCCTCGCACGCCTTCTGCAGGGCTTCGGAGGCGAATTCCGCGTCGCCGCCGAGGTCGATGGCGAAGCCGACATTGCCGTCCTTGATGACCAGCCCGGTGATCCATCCGCGCGCGACGACGTTCTCCTCGCTGCCGGGCGGCGTGACGGCGGTAAGCGCATTCAAAACGGTTTCGCGGGAAAGATCGGTCATGGACATGGGCTCAGAAGTTGCAGCGAGGGCTCTGCTACCATATATAGCGGGGAAGACCGAAACAAAGCCGGTTAACAAAAAAATCTGAGCTGGAGCGGCCGTGAAATCCCGGTGGATTCGCGGGCCGTCCTTAGGAGACTTCAATCATGCCATGGCAGAATAACGGCGGGGGTTGGCAAGGCGGCGGCGGCCGCAACCCTTGGGGACAGGGTCCGGGCGGACCGCAGGGCCCACAGCCGCCCAATATTGACGAGATGATCCGCAGAGGCCAGGAGCGCCTGAAAGGCGTTTTGCCCGGCGGCGTCGGGGGGAAGAGCGGCATCGTCCTCCTGATCGCGATCCTGTTGGGCCTTTGGGCGTTCACCGGCCTTTATCGCGTGCAGCCCGACGAGCAGGGCGTGGTTCTGCGCTTCGGCGAATATGTGCGCCAGGTCGGCGACGGCCTGCACTATCATCTGCCCTGGCCGATCGAGACGGTGACCAAGCCCAAGGTCGAGCAGGAGAATCGCGTCGATATCGGCTATCGCAGCATTCAGGGCTCGGGCCGCAACGTGCGCCAGGCGACCTTCGACGAAGAGAGCCTGATGCTGACCGGCGACGAGAACATCGTCGACATCAACTTCGCGGTGTTCTGGCGCATCCGCAATGCCGGGCAGTTTCTGTTCAATATCCAGTCGCCGCAGGAGGTCACCATCAAGGCGGTGGCCGAAAGCGCCATGCGCGAGGTGATCGGCAAGACGCCGATCCAGGTCGCGCTGACGGAAGGGCGCCTCAGCGTCGAGCAGGAGACGCAGGAGTTGCTGCAGCGGACCCTGGACGACTACGAGGCCGGGGTCACGATCACCCAGGTCAAGCTCGAGCAGGTCGACCCGCCGGCGCAGGTGATCGACGCGTTTCGCGACGTTCAGGCCGCCGAGGCCGACCGCGAGCGCTACCGCAACGAGGCGGATGCCTACGCCAACAACATCATCCCGGAGGCGCGCGGTACGGCTAACCGGATGGTTCAGGAGGCGGAGGCGTATAAGGAACAGGTGATCGCCAAGGCGAGCGGCGAGGCGTCGCGCTTCTCCGCTGTCTATGAGGAGTACGCGAAGGCCAAGGACGTCACCAAGAAGCGGATTTATCTCGAGACCATGGAAGATATCCTGGAGAATATGGACAAGATCATCATCGACGACGAGGCCGGCTCGGGCATCGTGCCCTATCTGCCCCTGCCGGAGGTGGAAAAGCGCCGCGGCCGCGGCGGGGAGTCGGGCAATGATTAGGAACATCCTTCTCACCGGCCTGGCGCTCCTCGTCCTGTTCCTGGTCGGCCAGTCCTTCTTTACGGTGCATCAGACCCAGCAGGCGCTGGTGCTGCGCTTCGGCAGCCCGGTCGGTCCGGTCCGCGACCCCGGCCTGCACATGAAGATCCCGTTTGCCGAGGAAGTGCGGTTTCTCGACCGCCGCATTCTCAATCTCGACGTCCTGCCGCAGGAAGTCATCGCGTCGGATCAGAAACGCCTCGTGGTCGATGCGTTCGCGCGGTTCCGCATCATCGATCCTCTGCTCACCTATCAGCGTGTGCGTGACGAGGACGGCGCCCGCGACCGGTTGGGCACGATCCTCTCCTCGAATCTCAGGCAGGTCTTGGGCCGCCAGGCTTTCATCACGCTGTTGAGCCCGGAGCGGGCGACCGCCATGAACGATATCCGGGTCGCCGTGAATGCGGAGGCCGCCGATCTCGGCATCGAGATTGTCGACGTCAGGATCAAGCGCGCCGATCTGCCGGCGCAGAACGCCGAAAACATCTACCAGCGCATGAATGCGGAACGTGAGCGCGAAGCCCGCGAGGCCCGCGCCGAGGGCCAGGAACAGGCCGTCCGCATCAAGGCCCAGGCCGACCGCGAACGCACCGTGCTGTTGGCCGAGGCCGAACGCGATTCCGCCATCCTGCGCGGCGAGGGCGACCGGGAGGCAGTCAGAATCTTCGCCGAAGCCTTCGGCAAGGACGAGGAGTTCTTCGCCTTCTATCGGACCATGCAGGCCTACCGCAAAGCGCTGAACAGCGACGACACGACGATGATTCTCTCACCGGATAGTGACTTCTTTTCATATTTCGGTGATTTCGAAGGGGCGGGCGCACGGAAATAGCGTTAAGAGAGCGGCTCTTCGTGTCCATCGCATGGAGCGAACTGTTCGTCGCATTAGGCCTTGTCTTGGTCATAGAGGGTGCCATTTACGCTTTGTTTCCGCGTTTTGCGCGCTCTATAATCGAGCAGGCGCTTAAAGTGCCGAATTCGGTTCTGAGAGGATGGGGATTGGGGCTGGCCTTTGCCGGACTGGCGATTGTCTGGTTCATCAGAGGTTAAGTTCAATCCGGCAGAATCTCGTACCAAGACATTACGGGGCGCGGTCTGCGGAAAATGGCGGTCCGAAAGAGGCCGGGATCTCCGGGAAGGGACATCGAGCGGGCGTAACCAAGAAACCGCCGGCGGTGTCTTTATCCTTGTGGGAAGAATTTCAGTACCGAATGTCCAAATCTGGAGAAAAAAAGAAATGTCGTTAACTCACGCGACGCGAGGCGTACTCGCCGCCATTGCGGTTGTTATCATGGTGGCATCGATCCCGGCGTCCCTCGCCCGGCCGGCGCCGGACAGTTTCGCAGATCTCGCCGAGCAGCTCCTGCCCGCAGTAGTCAACATCTCGACCGTGCAGGAGGTGCAGCAGCCCGATCGCCGCAATTTCCCGAATTTCCCGCCCGGCTCGCCGTTGGAGGAGTTCTTCAACGAATTCTTCAACCGCCAGCAGGAGGGTGAAAATCCGCGCCCACGCCGCGCGACCTCGCTCGGCTCGGGCTTCATCATCGATGCCGAAGGCTATGTGGTGACCAACAACCATGTGATCTCGGACGCGACCGAGGTGACCGTGACCCTCACAAACGGCGACGAATACGACGCCACGATTATCGGACGCGACCGCCAGACCGACCTGGCGCTTCTGAAAATCGAAACCGGTGAAGACCTCCCCTATGTGGAGTTCGGCGACTCAGCCGACGCGCGCATCGGCGATTGGGTGATGACCATCGGCAATCCCTTCGGTCTTGGCGGCTCGGTCACCGCGGGCATCATCTCCGCGCGCCACCGGGACATCAATGCCGGCCCCTATGACGATTTCATCCAGACCGACGCTTCGATCAACCGCGGCAATTCCGGCGGTCCCATGTTCGACCTCTCGGGCAAGGTGATCGGCGTGAACACGGCGATCTTTTCGCCCACCGGCGGCAATATCGGAATCGGCTTCGCGATCCCGTCCAACCAGGCCGAGCAGGTGGTCGGTCAGTTGCGCGAATTCGGCCGCACGCGGCGCGGCTGGCTCGGCGTCAACATCCAGACGGTGACCGACGAGATCGCCGAGAGCCTGGGCCTTGAAGAGCCTCGGGGCGCCTTGGTCTCCGTGGTCACGCCGGATAGCCCGGCCGACCGCGGCGGTATCGAGGCGGGCGATATTATCGTCGAATTCGACGGCCAGGAAATCGAAGAGATGCGTGAGCTTCCGCGTATCGTCGCCGGCACCGGCATCGAGGAAGAGGTTGAAGTCACGGTGCTGCGCAAGGGTGACGAGGTGGACCTGACCATCACCACCGGCGAATTTCCCGAGGAGGAACGCGTCGTCGCGGCTAATGACTCGGCGCCCCTGCCGCCGGCGCCGCCTGCCGAGGAAGACGTTCTCGGCATGGAACTGGCGCCGATGACAGCCGACGCCCGGCGCCTGTATGACCTGCCGGATAATGTGGACGGGGTCGTCATCGTCGGGATCGACCGCCGCAGCGCGGCCGCCGAGCGCGCCCTGCGCCCGGGTGACGTGATTGCGCGGGTTAATCAGGAGGATGTGGTCGCGCTCGAGGACGTGCGCACCGCCATTCAGGACGCCGAGGATTCGGGGCGGAGCTCGGTGCTGCTCTATATGTACCGCTCCAACAGCGGCTACTTCCACGTGCCGCTGCCGATCCAGGAAGAGGGATAGGCGCCTTCTTCATCCAGGTTTAGAGGGAAGGCCGGTCCACCGACCGGCCTTTTTTCATGACGCCTCAACTATCTCGCGGTCCCGAAAGCCCTGGACGTAGAGCAGGCTGGAGAGATCAGCGTGGTCGAGCGTGATGTCCGCGGCCGCGCGGGCCCTGGGCTTGCCGCGATAGGCAGCCGCCAGGCCGGCCTCCGCCATCATCGGGATATCGTTTGCGCCATCACCCACGGCCAGCACATCGGCGGGCGCTATTCCCCTGGCCGCGCAGGCGTCGAGCAGCGTTTGGCGCTTGACCTCCGCGTCGACAACCCTGCCGGTCACACGGCCGGTTAGTCGTCCGCCGTCGATTTCCAGCAGGTTGGCCGCGAAGTCTGCAAAGCCCAGGGCATCGGCGACGCGTTGGACGAAATAGGTGAAACCGCCGGATACGAGGATAGTATGCGCGCCGGTCGTCCCCATGCTGCGCACCAGCGTTTCGGCGCCGGGGGTCATGACGACCCGTTCCCGGTAGACCCGGTCCAGGACGTCTTCGCCGAGTCCGGCAAGCAGCGCCACCCGCTCTTTGAGCGCGCCGGCAAAGTCCAGCTCGCCACGCATCGCCGCCTCGGTAATCGCGGCCACCTGCGGCTTCAGCCCGGCGAAATCCGCCAGTTCGTCGATGCACTCCACCTGGATCATGGTCGAATCCATGTCGGCAATGAGCAGCGCCTTGCGCCGGCCTCGGGCAGGCTGACAGGCGAAGTCGATGGCCTCGCCCGCGAGCGCCGTGGCGACGATCGGCTTTGCTGACCCGACGTCCAGCCCGTCGAACGGGATGTCGCAGGCAATGCCCGGGGCGAGCCAGTCCGGCGCGCCGGGGTTGGCGCCGGCTTCGGCCAGCGCTGCGCGCACCCGTTCGGCGTGGTCTGCCGAAAGAAAAGGCGCATCCCGCTTGACGATCAGGGTGGCAACGGCATTCATTGGGCGATGGTCCAGGAGCTTCGCGCACAGTGACGAAATCGGCCGTCCTTATCGCAGGGCCGACGGCAAGCGGCAAGTCCGGCCTGGCGGTGCGTCTCGCCGAGGCCGTGCACGGCACCGTCATCAACGCCGATTCCATGCAGCTATACCGCGATCTCGATGTGGTCACTGCATGTCCCGCGGATGCCGAGATGACGCGGGCGCCACACAGGCTCTACCGCATGGTTGACGGCGCCGAGGCGTTTTCGGCAGCCCGTTGGCACGCGGCAGCGGCCGAAGCGATGGCGGAGAGCTGGGAGGCCGGCCGACTGCCCGTCCTGGTCGGCGGCACGGGGCTTTACTTCAAGACCGTGCTGGAAGGGCTGTCGGCGGTCCCGGAAGTCCCCGTTGAAATCCGGCAACAGGTCCGCGCCTGGCTGGAGGCCGAAGGCGCTCCGGCGCTCCATGCGCGGCTCGAACGCGAGGACCCGAAAACCGCCGCCACCCTAAAGCCCAATGACCGGCAAAGGACAGCGCGGGCGTTGGAAGTCGTTCTCGCCACCGGACGGCCGCTTCTCGACTGGCACGAGGAGGCGACGCCGGGCGTCCTGGCCGGGCTCGATCGGGCGGGCCGGGTCGGCAAATTCGTGCTCGACCTGCCGCGGGACGAGCTCTACGCGCGGATCGACCGTCGCTTTGCCGGGATGATCGAAGCGGGCGCGTTGGAGGAGATCCAAGCGATGGCAGCGCGCGGGCTCGATCCCGAGCTTCCGGTCATGAAAGCGCTCGGCGCGCCGTCCCTTCTCGCCCATCTCGCCGGTGAATGCTCGCTTGAGGACGCAATCCAAGACGCGCAAATGCAGTCCCGGCGCTACGCCAAGCGGCAAATGACCTGGTTCCGCAATCAGTTCGCGGACTGGAATTGGATTGATGCGCAAGATTCAGAAAGCTCTTATAGTAGAATCTTATCAAAAATTCTAGAAATTCGATTGACAGAGCAAAATTAATAGCGTAGTTGCTTCATTTAAGTAGTTTGGTGAGCGCATTTCTCTCTTCTGTTGCCGAAGTTTTTGGCCTCTCAAACCTTAAGGCCGACGCGGCCGCTTCCGGGATATCCGGGACGAGTTCGCCGAGGCCTTTTCCTTTGAGGGTTGCGCAAAAGCTTCGGTTAATTATAAGCGGGCGCTGAGCTTAGTGATTCTGGCGTTTGAACGATGGATAAGGCAGCGAGCGAGTCGATAAGCAGCGAAGCCCTGGCCGGGGCCGAGATCGTGATCAGGGCACTGCGCGATCTCGGCGTCGAATATCTGTTCGGCTATCCCGGCGGCGCGGTGCTGCCGATCTATGACGAGCTGTTCAAGCAGAACGACATCCGCCACATCCTGGTGCGCCACGAGCAGGGCGCCGCCCATGCGGCGGAAGGCTATGCGCGGGCTACGGGCAAGCCCGGCGTGCTGCTCGTTACCTCGGGCCCGGGCGCGACCAACGCGGTCACCGGGCTGACCGACGCCATGCTCGATTCGATCCCCATCGTATGCCTCACCGGCCAGGTGGCGCGGCATCTGATCGGCAACGACGCCTTTCAGGAGGCGGATACGGTCGGCATCACCCGGCCCTGCACCAAGCACAACTA
>JAKSBY010000167.1 GCA_022360855.1 Sphingomonadales bacterium
GGCTCCTCAGAATTACCCGCTGGATCGCCCTCTGGATCCCCCTGGCCGGGCAGAAATTTGCGGCGATCTTCGTTTGGGCGCTTGCACGGGCTGGGCATTCTCTGCAAGCATATGCGCAACGTATAAGCAGGGCGGTCGTTCAAGCCGTGCATCAGGCAAAAGTGGCGTTGGCGGAGATGTTGCGTCTTGCGGTGGGTCTCGTACCGAGCCGCCAAGCCATGGCGCGTGCCGGGCTCGCCGGCTACAGCGCTCTCGCCCTCGTCGCGGTTCTGGTGCTCGCCGATTACGGCCTCGAACGCCTGCCCAAGCCGGCCACAATCGAGCCGGCGGAACCTCAGATCGCCGCCCTGCCCACGCTGGCTCCGACCGAGATTCCGGTGGAAGTCGCGGTAGTCGAAGAACCGGCCAAACAGCCAAGAACCATCGACTGGCGCCACGACGTCGGCGAGCCGGAACAGAAAAAGCCAACCGCACCGGTCGAGACCGCGGCCATACCGACGCAGCCGGTCGCGCGTATCGCCGTCGTGATCGACGATCTTGGCCTCAACAAAAAGCTGACCCAACGCGTCATCGGCGTCGAGGGCCCCTTGACCCTGGCGTTCCTGCCCTATGCGAACAACCTGAGAATGCAAACGGCGCGGGCACGAAACCGCGGCCACGAGCTGCTCGTGCACCTGCCCATGGAGCCCAAGGCCGCCGCCACCGACCCCGGTCCCAACGCCATGCGCACCGGCTTGCCAGCGCGCGAGTTCGAGCGGCGGCTGAAATGGAATCTGTCCCGTTTTTCCGGCTTTGTCGGCTTCAACAACCACATGGGCAGCCGGCTGACCGAAGACTATGACAGCATGGGCCGGCTCCTCGCCGAGGCCAAGGCGCGCGGCCTGCTCTATCTCGATTCGCGGACCACGGCGGCGACCGTCGCCCGGCCGATCGCGCAGGCCATCGATCTGCCCTTTGCCGAGCGCGACGTGTTCCTCGATAATGTGCGGACGACGGCAGCTATCGAACGGCGTTTCGATGAATTGGAGGCGACCGCAAAGGCCAACGGCCAGGCCATCGCCATCGGCCACCCCTATAGGGCCACCATCGCCGTCCTCAAGCGCCGCATCCCGCAGCTCAAAGAAAAGGGCATCGCCCTGGTGCCGCTCAGCGCGCTCGCGAAGAGCCCGGTGCAGCGCGTCGCCGAGGCGTCCGGATCGTCATCGGCGTTCGAGGGGCAATAGGCTGCCCTTCGACGGGCTCAGGGCGAACGGAGTTTGAATTCCGTTCGTGCTGAGCTTGTCGAACCACGGACGGTCGCTCCGATCAGCTAGAAGTCAGCCGTCGTTCGCTTCCAGTTCCAGCGCCGCCTCCGCCGCCTTGACCAGGGCTTCGGCCTTGTGGCGGCATTCGTCGTGCTCGCGCTCGGGCACGCTGTCGGCGACGATGCCGGCGCCGGCCTGAATGTGTATGACGCCGTCCTTGACGACGGCGGTCCTGAGCGCGATGCAGCTGTCCATGCTGCCGTCGGCGGAGAAATAGCCGATGCCGCCGGCATAGATGCCGCGCTTGTCCGCCTCCAGCTCGTCGATGATCTCCATGGCCCGAACCTTCGGCGCGCCCGAGACCGTCCCCGCCGGAAACCCTGCAAGCAGGGCGTCGATGGCGTCCGCACCGTCGCGGATCCGGCCGCGAACGTTGGAGACGATGTGCATGACGTGGGAATAGCGCTCGACGATGTTGCGCTCGGTCACCTCGACCGTTCCCGTTGCCGCGACCCGGCCGACGTCGTTGCGGCCGAGATCCAAGAGCATCAGATGCTCCGCAAGCTCCTTCCGGTCGGCCAGGAGGTCGGCAGCCAGCGCCCGATCCTCCTCCGGCGTCGCGCCACGCGGCCGGGTGCCGGCGATCGGCCGCACCTCGACATTGCCGTGGCGCAGCCGCACCAGAATCTCCGGGCTCGACCCGACGATGGCGAAACCGCCGAGATTGAGCAGGAACATGAAGGGCGAGGGATTGGTGTGCCTGAGCGCCCGATAGAGCGTGATGGGCTCGAGCGGGAACGGCAACGAAAAGCGCTGCGACAGCACCGCCTGGAAGATGTCGCCGGCCGCGATGTAGCGCTTGGCCGCCTCGACCATCTCGATATAGCGCGCCTTGGGCGTATTTGAGGTCACCTGGCCCCGGTCGAAGGCGGCGGCCCCGGCCGGTTTTTGCGCCGGCAACGGTTGCGCCAGCCTATCGATGACCCGGGCAATACGTGCTTCAGCAGCAGCGTAGGCGGCAGATGCGGAAACCTCGGACGCCGGCCGCACCGGCGTGACGATGGTCACCAGGTCGGTGACCGAATCGAAGATCACCATCACCGTCGGACGCATGAAGAGCCCGTCGGGCACGCCGAGGCCGGCATGCCGCGCCGGCCCCAGCCGCGGTTCGACGAGGCGCACCACGTCGTAGCCCATATAGCCAAGAATACCGGCGCCCGTGGGCGGCACATCCTCGGGCAGATCGATGCGCGAGTCCTGGACGAACTGGCGCAGCGATCCGAGCACGTCGGTGCCGGCCGGCCGGAACGCGTCGGGGTCTTCTCCTGGCCGATCGTTGATTTCCGCCTGCCCGTCGCGGGCGCGCCAGATCGCATCGGGCCAGAGCCCGATAAAGGAGTAGCGGCCGCGCACCGCGCCGCCTTCGACCGAATCGAACAGCACGCTCATGGCCTCGCCATGGCCGAGCTTGAGCATGGCCGAGACCGGAGTTTCGAGA